>DASVLM010000744.1:0-8485 GCA_036384875.1 Noviherbaspirillum sp. | reverse complement strand
CGGAGAAGGAGTGGGACGCGGCTATCTTGGACGCCCCGACCTCACAGCTGAAAAGTTTCTGCCCGACCCATTTGCCGGAACCTCGGGCTCGCGCATGTACCGTACAGGCGATCTCGTACGCAGGCTTGCCGACGGCAATATCGAATACATGGGACGCCTCGACCATCAGGTCAAAATACGCGGGTTCCGCATTGAACTCAATGAGATCGAAAATGCCCTGACCGCATTGCCTGAACTTGCCTATGCTTTCGTGATGGCGCGAGAGGATCGCCCCGGCGATCAGCGCCTGGCCGCCTATGTCGTACCGCATGTTCCAGGTGATTTCGACGTCTCGGCAACGCGCGCCGCGCTGTTGCGCAGCCTGCCGAGCTACATGGTGCCCGGGAATTTCGTGGTGCTTGAGCGTCTGCCGCTCAATGCCAACGGGAAGGTTGATCGCAATGCACTGCCGGCGCCCGACACCATGCGGTCGGAACGTACGTTCGAATCCGCCCAAGGTTCCAGCGAAGAGAAACTGGCCGCCATCTGGTCGCAGGTGCTGCATCTGGAACGGATCAGTGTGCTCGATAATTTCTTCGAACTGGGCGGGCATTCATTGCTGGCCGTACAGGTCTTGAGCAAGGCCGGAAGCGAATTCGGAGTCCGGCTGCCGATCGAAACCGCATTCAATGCCCAGACCGTACGCGACATGGCACATCACATTGACGAATTACTGTTGGCACAGGAGCGGGCTGGCAAACTTGCCGCCTTACCAGACGGCCATACCAAATTGCGGATTTGACCATGAGCACAACACCAAGCATAGCCCTGTTCATCTCGGAGTTGCGTAAACTCGGCATCGAGTTGAGCCTCGACGGCGAGCATCTCGACGTAACGGGTCGGACCGATCTGCTGACCGCAGATCTGGTCGACGGCATTCGCGCACGCAAACCGGAATTGATCCGGTTCCTGAGCGCTGCGCGCGCGGCGCCGCTGATCGTTGCGGGAACAGCGCACGCGGCCCACACGGTCGATAGCGAGCAACGGCGCCCTTGTTCGTTTGCGCAGCGGCGCCTCTGGTTTCTCGATCAGATGGAACCCGGCAGTGCGTTCTACAACATGCCGCTTGCCCTGCGGCTTCGCGGCGGCATCGATGCCGCCATGCTCGAGAAAGTACTGGCCGACCTGGTCGCGCGCCATGCAAGCTTGCGCACGCGCTTCGATGCTGACGACGGCACACCCGTGCAGGTCATTGCACCGAGCATGAGTCTGCCTCTCAAGCGGCACGACCTAAAAATGCTGGACGCTGCAGATCGGGAAGCGAAGGGGCGCCAACTCGCGCAAGATGAAATGCAGGCGCCGTTCAACCTGGAAACGGGACCATTGATTCGTGCTGGTTTGATCGAACTGGCCGCCGACGAACACATTTTTCTCTTGACCTTGCACCACATCATCTCCGACGGCTGGTCGATGGGGATTTTGATGCGCGAATTCATGGTCTTGTATCGTGCGGCATTGCAAGGCGCACGGGCCCAGGTGTTGCGGCCGCTGACGATAACCTATGCGGACTACGCCGAATGGCAAGGTCGATGGCTGGCTGACGGTGCCGGCCAGCAGCAACTGGCCTATTGGCGTAGCAAGCTGGATGACGCGCCGGCATTGCTTGGATTGCCGACAGACTTCCCGCGCCCGCGCCAGCAAAGCTTCCGGGGCGGCGAATGGCGCTTCGAACTCGACGCCGGCACCACTGCGCGGCTCAAGCAGATTGGCACGCACGCACAATGCACCTTGTTCATGAGCTTGCTCGCCGTATTCCAAGGGTTTCTGGCGCGTTACAGCGGCCAGGACGATATCGTCATCGGCACGCCGGTCAATGGGCGCGAGCAGCCGGAACTGCAGGATCTGGTCGGATTCTTCGTCAATACCCTGGCGCTGCGCCAGCGCATTTCGCCACGCGCGAATTTTGTCGACCTGTTGCAAAGCGCACGCAGTACCACGCTGGAAGCATTGGCCAACCAGGACGTGCCCTTCGAGCATGTGGTGGACGCCGTCAAGCCGCTGCGCGACGCCAGCTATTCGCCCTTGTTCCAGACCGTTCTGGTATTGCAGCCGGCCGATCCTTCCCATGGCGACACAGGCGGCTTGAGCGCCCAGGCGCTCGACACGGAAGGCGTCACCTCCAAGTTCGACCTCACGCTCAACGTCACCGAACACGCCGACAAACTCTCGTGCCTCTTCGAGTATCGCAGTGATTTGTTCACACGCGAACGGATTGAGCGCATGGCGCGCCACTTCTCGAATCTGCTTCGGGGAATGCTGGCACAGCCGGAAACGCCGATCCGCGACTTGCCCATTCTTGATCCGCTTGAGAAAGAGCATCAGCTCGTGCGATGGAATGCCACCGGAACGACTTGGGAGGCGGGTAGCGTTTTGGACATGTTTGCAGCCCTGGTGCGGCAGCAGCCCGCCGCTATCGCCGTCGAATATCAGCGGCAAGGGCTCAGCTACGCCGAGCTGGAGCGGCAATCGAACCGGTTGGCGCAGCTGTTGCGCTCGCAAGGCGTGGACCGTGAAACCTTGGTTGCGCTTTGCCTGGAGCGTTCGAGCGCCTCCATCGTCGCCTTGCTCGCCATCCTCAAGGCAGGAGGGTGCTACCTGCCGCTTGACCCCGCCTATCCGGAGCAGCGCCTTGCTTACATGCTCAGTGACGCACGTCCCGCCTTGTTGCTCACCCATTCCAGCCTGGCGCCGCGATTTGAGCAGATGGCGCTGAACCGACTTTCCGTATTGCACATTGACACATTGGACGACGCCTGCGCGCGGCAGCCTGATTGCGTACCTGCCGTCACTCTGCTTCCCGATGCGTTGGCCTACGTGATCTACACCTCGGGTTCGACCGGCCGCCCCAAGGGCAGCATGCTCACGCATGCGGGCCTGGCCAACCTCGTGCATGCGCAAATACAAAGTTTCGATATCGCACATGGCCGGCGCGTGCTGCAATTCGCTGCCCACGGTTTCGACGCGTCGATATCCGAAATATTCATGGCTCTATGTTCCGGTACCACATTGTGCATGGCTGATCGCGATGCATTGCTGCCCGGTGCGGCTCTGGAAAATACCCTCGATCGGCTGGCAATTGATACCGTCACGCTGCCGCCGGTTGCGCTCAATGAAATGGCCAGCGAGCGCCTGCCCAAGCTGGCAACGCTGATCGTGGCGGGTGAGGCTTGTCCGCCGCAGGTGGCGCGCCATTGGTCGCCCGGGCGAAAATTCTTCAACGCCTATGGCCCTACGGAGTACACGGTTTGCGCCACCATAGAACGGTGCCAGGCGGACGAAAAGCTCACATTCTCCACACCGATCGGACGCCCCATAGCCAACACCCGCATCTATCTTCTTGATGCGATGCTGCAGCCGGTGCCGGTCGGCGTGCCGGGCAATCTCTATATCGCCGGTGCGGGACTTGCGCGCGCTTATCTCGGACGTGCCGACATGAGTGCCGAGCGCTTCATCCCCGATCCTTTTTCCCGGGAAGCCGGTTCGCGCATGTATGCCAGCGGCGACGTGGCCCGCTATATGGCCGACGGCCGGATCGAATTTCTCGGTCGTAGCGACTCACAGGTTAAGCTTCGCGGTTTCAGGATCGAACTCGGCGAAATCGAACATGCACTGCTGACGCTTCCCGGCGTAGCCAATGCGGTGGTGCAATTGCGCGAAGATCAACCGGGCGACCAGCGCCTGGTGGCTTATGTGGCAGGGCCAGCCGTTAGCGGCTTCGATCCTGCTCGTGCACGCCTTGCCTTGGCTGCCCGGCTGCCAGACTACATGGTGCCCAGTCACTTCGTCGTACTCGATACATTGCCGCTTACCGCGCATGGCAAAATCGACATGCGCGCGCTGCCCGAGCCGGACGGAAGACGTAAAGCTGAAGGCTACGTTGCGCCTGAGACAAGCGTCGAGCAGCGCCTGTGTGCGATCTGGGCCGAGCTGTTGCGCATGGATCGCGTTGGCGTTACGGACAATTTTTTCGAAATAGGCGGCCACTCCCTGTTGGCAACGCGCGTGATCAGCCATGTACGCACCGAATTCGGACGCGAACTGTCGGTCCGCGCCATGTTCGAAGCGCCAAGTGTGCGCCAGCTGAGCCGGCTCCTTGGCGATGCCCCGTCGGCGGCTCAAAACGCAACCATTGCGCGCGCCGACCGAAACGGCCACTTGCCTTTGTCGTTTGCGCAGCAACGACTGTGGTTCCTGCAGGAGATGGAGGGCCCGAGTGCGACCTACAACATGCCCAGCGCCCTGCGTCTGCGCGGAAAACTTGATGTCGACGCTTTGCGCAGTGCGCTACAACTACTGTTGCAGCGCCATGAAATATTACGCACGCGTTTCGTCACCCATCAGGGCGAGCCGCGCATGGAAATCATCGACGGCCTCACACTGGAGATGCCACTCACGGTCGTTACTGCCGAAGAAATTCCGGCGCACATTCGCCGCCATGAACAACGTGTGTTTGCTCTTGCGCAAGGCCCGTTGCTGGCCGTGGAATTGCTGCGCTCGGGTCCGGATGAGCACGTGTTGTTGATCAACTTGCATCACATCCTTTGCGATGGATGGTCCATGAGCATCATGGCGGACGAATGGCTGAGGCTATATCAAATGTGCCGCACCGGATCGCAGGCGGAAGAGCTGCCGCCGATGCAAATCCAGTACGCCGACTATGCATTGTGGCAGCGCACCCGGCTCGAAGACGGCGCGCTGGACCGGCAGCTTGCCTACTGGACACAGCAATTGTCCGGTGCGCCCGAACTGCTGAGCCTGCCCACGGACCGGCCGCGTCCGCCAAATCAGCGCTTTGACGGCGCGATGGAAAGCCTGATGCTCGATGCCGGGACCTCGCTAGCGTTAAGGCAATTGAGTGCGCGAGAGGGCGCCACTCTTTTCATGACCATGACAGCCGGATTTGCCTTGCTGATGTCGCGCTACTGCGGCGAAACGGATATTTTGATCGGCACCCCGGCGGCCAACCGCAACCGGCAGGAGTTGGAGGGACTGATCGGCCTGTTCCTCGGCAATCTGGTATTGCGTGCCGACCTTTCCGGCCAGCCGACTTTCCTGGCACTGATGGCGCGCATGCGCAAGATGGTGCTCGATGCCTTCGCCAACGGTGATGTGCCGTTTGAGCGCATCGTCGATGCTTTGCCGTTGAAGCGCGATCTGAGCCGCAATCCTTTGTTTCAGGTGTTCTTCAACATGCTGAACCTGCCGGAAGCCAAAGGCAGCGTCCCGGACCTGACTGTGGAAGGGATGCAGGGGCAGCATTTCGATGCCAAATTCGATCTCACCATGTATGCGCAGGATATTGAATCCGGCATACACCTGACGATGGTGTATAACAGCGGTTTGTTCGACGCTGAACGGATCCAGGAGATGCTGCGCCAGTATGCGCAACTGATGCGACAGGTTGCCCTCCAGCCTGATGCCTGCATCAATGACTACGTAATATTGACGGAGGAGGCGAGGCGCTGCCTGCCTGACCCGGCTGCCGCCCTCGGACAAGAATGGATCGGGGCTGTGCATGAACGCTTTGCAGTTCGCCAGGCGTTGCACCCGGAAGCACCTGCCATTATTTCGCATGAGCGCACCTGGAGCTATCGCGAACTGCACGAACATAGCGAGCGCATTGCCTGCTTCCTGCAAGACAAAGGCGTGCAACGCGGCGATATCGTGGCTATCTGCGCCGCGCGCAATGCCACGGTGGTGGCGGCCGTGCTCGGCACGCTCAAGGCTGGTGCCGCATTCATGATGCTTGACCCGACTTATCCGGCCGATCATCTGCAGGCTTGCCTGGAAGCGACCAGTCCCAGTGCGTGGCTGCAGGTATCGTCTGCGCCGCTGGCGCCGGAGAAACTGCCGCTGGTACGTGCAATCGATCATTACCTCGATCTGACCGACATCGATGCGCAGCCCGCCTTGCAAGCATGGTCCGGCAAAACCGTGCGTGCGGTACCCATTACCGAAGACGATTTGGCGTTGATTGCGTTCACCTCGGGCTCGACCGGAAAACCCAAGGCGGTAGAAGGGCGGCATGGGCCGCTCACGCATTTTCTGCCTTGGCTTGAGGAAAGCTTCGGGCTCGATGACAGCGATCGCTACTCGATGCTCTCCGGGCTGGCACACGACCCGCTGCAGCGCGACATGTTCACCACCTTGTGTACCGGCGCCTGCCTGCACATCCCCCATCCCGACGTGATCGGGCCCAACGCATTGGCAAAATGGATGGCGCAGCAGCGTGTCACCATCGCGCATTTGACCCCCGCCATGGCACAGATTCTGGCTGAGGCAGAAGAGGGCGCGCAGGTTCCTGAACTGCGTTATGTATTTCTGGTCGGCGATATCCTCACCAGAAGGGACGTGCAACGCTTGCAAAAGCTTGCGCCGTCGGTCAACGTGGTCAATTATTACGGATCCACTGAAACCCAGCGTTCGGTCAGTTACTACGAAGTCAGCCGCGAGACCCCGGCGCAGTCCCGGCGGGAGGTAATCCCGCTCGGTCGCGGCATACGCGACGTGCAGTTGCTGGTGTTGAATGCGGCAGGGCATCAAGCCGGTATCGGCGAACATGGAGAAATCTATTTGCGCAGTTACCACATGGCACGCGGGTATCGCGGCGACCCCGGTTTCACGGCGCAACGGTTCCTGCCCAACCCATTTACCGGCGCTCCGCGCGACCGCATCTATCGCACGGGCGACCTCGGCCGCTATCTGCCCAATGGCATGGTCGAGTGCCTGGGGCGCGCCGACACCCAGGTCAAGCTGCGCGGATTTCGCGTGGAGCTTGGCCATATCGAATCGCTGCTCGGCCAGCATGACGACGTGAGGGAAGCGATCGTCGTCATACGTGGTGAACGCAGCGAAGACAAGAAACTGATCGCCTTCGTCGTGGCCCAGTCGCCGGCATCCGAACCGCCGGCGGCAAAGGCATCGGAATTACGCGACTACCTGCGCGCCAAGCTGCCCGACTACATGCAACCCTCGGCTTTCGTCTTCCTCGATGCCTTGCCGCTCACACCCAATGGCAAGGTCAATCGCAGCGCATTGATCGCTCCAGAGACTTCCGCCGATGACCAGGCTTACGTGGCGCCGCGTACGACGGATGAAGAGACCTTGTCACTCATTTGGGGCGAACTGCTGGGAAGGCAGAATGTCAGCGTGGTCAGTGATTTCTTTGCACTCGGCGGCAACTCGCTGTTGGCAGTGCGCCTGACGGCGCGCATTGAACGCCATTTTGGCGTGCGCTTGCCGGTCTCGCAGATTTTCCTCACGCCGACAATTGCCGCCCTCTCCAGCGCCTTGGCGACCGGCCAGCCGGCAGGGAGTCTGTTGGTGCCCTTGCAGACGGGAGGGAAGGGCAGTCCCCTGTATGTGCTGCATCCAGCCGACGGAGGCGTCTTCCATTACATCGAATTGATTGATGCGCTAGGCGAAGAGCGCCCCGTATTCGGCATCCAGTCGGTCGACATGGCGGGCCAATCGCTTTCCCCCTACACGCTCGATAGCGTCGCGTTGCGCTATGCGGACGAAATTTCATCCCGACACAAAGGGCGCTCTTTGCATCTTGCAGGCTGGTCGTTGGGCGGTACGATTGCCATGCGGCTTGCTCGCATTCTGGAACAGCGGGGTATCACTGTGGAATCCGTCTCGCTCTTTGATACCGTCTACCGTGGTGCCGAAGTACGCCCCCTGTTTTCACTGGAGAATTTTCTGGAGTCGATACTTTCCCATTCGGACGGCGATGTGGTGGAGCGTTTCGGTGCGCAGCACGCACAGCTGCATGCGCGTATTCGCCAATTGAGCCGGGATATCGGTATCGCCGAACTGGAAAATCGAATGCGGAGCTCGCCGCAGAAACTGGAGGCGGAATTGGGATTCGACCAGGCCTTGCAAAGCCTTATTCTACGCAAGCATCAACACATGAACGACAACATCCAACTAGCCAACGGCTTCCAGCCGCAGACTGTACGTGCGCCCATACATAGTTTCTGGGCCAAGGAAAGCTGCGACGCGGGCTGCGATACGCAAGCCTGGTTGGCTTACACGGCGAACCCGGCTGGCAGCAGTATTCATTGCCTGCCTGGATACCATGCCGATTTCATCCTGGGAAGCAATGCAGCGACGCTGGCTGCGCACTTGCGCACCTACTGGCATCGGCAGACTGTCGCGGGCAATGCCGTAGATATTGATGTGGCTGGGGAGCAGGCATGAACTTGCTCGCCTACCTTTATCGCCAGTCACGGCGGCTTTTGATTCTCGCCATGCTGACCGGTATCCTGGGTGGACTGAGCGGAGCATGCCTGGTCTCGGTAATCAGCGAAGCCATCAGCGGCACCGGCAAGCTGGCGAGCATTGCGCCTTTGGCCTGGATGTTTTTCGGACTTTGTGCGGTATCGTTGATCAGCAAGGCGACGTCTGAAATCGTCCTTCTCAACCTGACCCAGAGCGCCATTTT
>DASVLM010000743.1:0-2768 GCA_036384875.1 Noviherbaspirillum sp. | reverse complement strand
GGGTGGACCTGTTCTGCTCCAACGCCGGCGTGCTGATCCACGATGCGGACAATCTCGCCAATGGCCCCGATGACGCAGGCTGGGCACTGAGCTGGAACATCAACGTCATGGCTCATGTGTATGCCGCGCGCGCGGTGCTACCGCACATGCTCTCGCGCGGCGAAGGCTATCTGCTCAACATGGTATCCGCCGCGGGCATGCTGCATCAGATCGGCGCCGCTGCCTATAGCGCAACCAAGCATGCGGCGCTGGCGCTCGCTGAATCGCTCGCCATCGGCTTGTCCGGTCGCGGCATCAAGGTTTCCGCCATCTGCCCGGCCTATGTCGCCACCTCCCTGATTGGCCTCGACGGCAGCGGCAACACACCGCCCGGCGTGATCAGTGCCGGGCAGGTCGCCGAAACCGTGATGCAGGGCGTGCGCGAGGAGCGCTTCATGATCCTGCCGCATCCCGAAGTGGCCGGCTTTGCACAACACAAGGCTACCAATCCGGAAGGCTGGATCAAGGCGATGGGCGGGATGCACGGCGGCATGGTAAAGCAGGATGGCAGCATCGACTGGGCCACCTTGTTTGCCGCGACGGCCCCCAGAAAATGACAACCGCACAATTCCTGCCATCATGACCATCAACTTTCGACCTTCGTGGACCGATGCGGACCTCGACATGTACCGCGACACCGTGGTGCGCTTCATCGAGGACGAAATGCTGCCGAGCGATGCGGAGGCGCGCAAGCGAGGCCATGTCGGCCATACGTTGTGGCGCCGGGCAGGCGAACTCGGCCTCCTGTGCTCCGACATCCCCGAGGAGTGGGGCGGAGGCGGCGGCGACTTCCGCCACGAGGCAGTACTCTACGAAGAGATGGCGCGTCGAAGCCTGACCGGCATGAGTGCTTCGGTCCACAGCATCGTGGCGCATTACCTGCTCAACCACGGCACCGGGGAACAGAAACGCCGCTACCTGCCGCGCATGGCGCGCGGCGAGGTGGTTGGCGCCATCGCCATGACGGAACCCGGTGCGGGTTCCGACCTGCAAGGCATACGCACCCGCGCAACCAGGCGAGGCGATGAATACGTCATCAGCGGTGCCAAAACCTTCATCACGAACGGCTACCTCGCGGGCCTGGTGCTGGTGGTGGCGCGCACCGATCCCGAGCAGGGCGCGCGCGGCATTTCCATCCTCATCGTCGAGACCGAAGGATGCAAGGGTTACCGCGTCGGCGAACCGCTGGACAAGATCGGGCTGAAGGCACAGGACACGTCGGAACTCTTCTTCGACGAAGTGCGCGTGCCCGCCGCCAACCTGCTCGGCGGCGAAGAAGGCAAGGGCTTCTACCAGCTGATGTCCGACCTGCCGTACGAGCGCCTGATCATTGGCGTGATGGCGGTGGCAATGATGGAAGGCGCCTATGAAGAAACACTTGCCTATGCGCGCGAACGCAAGGCCTTCGGCAAGCCGGTCGCGGAATTCCAGAACACTCGCTTCAAGCTGGCCGAGGTCGCAACGAACGTAAAAGTCGCACGTCGCTTCATCGACAGCTGCGTGGAAGACATGGTGGCCGGCCGGCTCGACACGGTCACTGCCTCGATGGCGAAGGCGTGGGCATCGGACATGCAAGGCAAGGTCATCGACGAATGCCTGCAGCTGTTCGGCGGCTACGGCTACATGAACGAATACGTCATCGGCCGCATGTACGTGGACGCGCGCGTGCAGCGCATCTATGGTGGCACCAACGAAATCATGAAGGAAGTGATCGCGCGGGCGCTGTAACACCGCGCAGCTTCGCAGGAAAGGAACTTCGCATGTCGGATCACAGCCGCATCACTTATGAGGTGGAAGACAGCATTGCCGTCATCACGCTGAACGAGCCGGCCAAGCTCAATCCGCTGTCGGCGCAACAAACCGCCGAAATGCTCGCCGCGCTGGAACAGGTGCGCCAGGACCGCGCGGTGCGCGCACTCATCCTGACCGGCGCCGGCAAGGCTTTTTGCGCCGGCGCCAACCTGAGCGACATCGCGGTGCATGAAGGCTCCGGCAAGACGCTCGGCCAAGCCACGGCCGAGACGATGGAAGTGCTGTCGAATCCGCTGATCCTCGCCCTGCGGGAAATGCCGGTGCCGGTGCTGACCGCGCTCAACGGCGCTGCGGTCGGCGGCGGCGCGGGGCTGGCGCTGGCGGCCGACATCGTAATCGCCGCGCGCTCCGCGTATTTGTACCTTCCGTCTATGCCGCGGCTCGGTCTGGTGCCCGACCTGGGCGCGACCTGGTTCATGCATGAACAGCTGGGCCGTTCGCGCGCACTGGCCCTGACGCTGCTCGGCGATCGCATACCGGCCGAGCAGGCGGTGCAATGGGGCTTGATCTGGGCATGCGTGGATGATGAAGCATTGCGCATGGAGGCCATAAAGCTGGCGCGGCGGCTGGCCGCATTGCCGAGCCATGCGGCACTTGAAGCGCGGCGCGCCTATGAGGCGGCCCGCGGCAACGATTTGACCGCGCAGCTTGCGCATGAGGCGGTGCGCCAGCGTGAATTGATCGATCTCGATTCCTTCGCGGAAGGCGTGCGTGCCTTCGCCGAGCGGCGCGATCCGGTGTTTTCGGGACGATGATGCAGATCCAGCACGGCAAGCTGCTGCCGATGTCGCCGGTGACGAACCGTGAATGCCACATCCTGCAAGCCTTGGCCGCTACCGAAGTACCGGTGCCGAAGATCGGCGTGTCTTCCTCGTCGATCGAGATACCGCAAGGGCGCGTCTTTTCGAATTGCATGC
>DASVLM010000742.1:0-12298 GCA_036384875.1 Noviherbaspirillum sp. | reverse complement strand
TGCGCCAAAAGCAACCGCGGCCCTACAAAGACATCGTGGGAGGAAAGTTGTAGGCCCACAGGCTAAGCCAGCGACAGTAGCACATCTGAACTGCCCGGGGTTCCGCGGCGGCTCGGTGATGTGGACCGAACCCAAAGGCTTAATTGTGACCGCTACACAGAATCGGACGACTTCCCCTTGCGTGCAGGACGGGGCGGCTTGACTGCCTGCTGCAGCTTCTCGATCGTGGCATTCGCCTGGTCGAGCTGCCCGCGCAGCAGTACCGCTTCTGCTTCGAGAACATTCATTCTCGCGTTTCGCTCCTCCAAGGTACCACGAACGGCAGTCAGGTCCGCGACAGCAAGGTCCCGGTTCGCAGTAGCCGCCTTGAGGCTTCCTTCCAGCTGCCCTACCTGTTGCCGGTAATTGCCGAGCTGTTCCTGCAATGCGGCGAATTCAGTGCGATGCCGTTCCGCCGACTTTTCCGCGGACGAGCGGGCGGATTCCAAATCGCTGCGCAGCTTTGCCGCTGCAGTGCGTTCGCGGTCGATCTCCATCAAGGCACGCGTTTCGCTCGCGCGGAAGCGCTCCTCGGCCAGATCGGCCGCGGCACGCAGCTTGTCCAGCTCCCCACTGAAATCGCGGCGCGCCTCCCCCAGCTTGTGCAGCAAGGCGGCGCTCTCCCCTCTTGCGACCTGCAATTGCGCCTCCAGGGAGGAAGCGCTGGCGTTGGCTACCGCCAGCGACTGCTCCAATTCCGCGATGCGCTGGTTCGCCTGCTCGAGTCGGGCCGTGGTCTTTTCCTGAGCGGCCGACAGCCATGCCGCCTCCTCTTCTGCTTTCACCCGGGCTTGCTTCGCTTCGGCGACCTGGGCTTCGGCCTCGCCACGCAGGGCAGCCAGCCCTTCCTGCGTGGCCGCCTGGGCCGACGTCCAGAGCGACGCCACCAGGTCGCCGGCCGCCGTCTTGAGCGATTCCGGCAAGTCAGGATGCTCGATACGGACACGGCTTTTCTCGCGCAAGTCTTCCCAGAAGCGCGCCAGCGCCTCGGCCGGCGCGCTCATGCTGCCCTTGCGCACTAGCTGGTACAGCTTGTTGGTGGTCGGCGTGATACCGTAGCGGAAGAACAGCAAGACGCATACTTCGCGATATACATCTTGCGTCTGCGGGAACTGGGCGCGCAGCGCGTCGATATCGGCGAGCAGCGGTTTTTCGTTGAAATCCGGCGTATCCATGGGAGTCTCGAAGCGGGAATTTCTTCGATATTACTACGTAATACGTTGGATATTTAACTTTTTCGCTTTAAAATATGACATTAGCGCTATAATGTCGAAGAAATGAAAAGCTTGAGGAAACATCAGGCTTTCCGCTTATCAATTCTCGAACTGCCAGGGCAAAATCCTAGCCTTCCACTTTGAGCACGGATACTGGCGCACCTGACACATACCGGCCGAGATTATCGGCCGAGATAGGCGCCAACACATACCAGCACATCATTGGCGGCTTGTTCACAATAACTCTTCTTCCGCTCGTATTCCTGCGTACGGGGATTGGAGAACCTGTATGGCCCGTACCAGCCCTTCTTGTTCTTCTTGACCATGTCCAGCACGCCGCGAACGATGGGCTGACCATCGGCATCCTTCATGTCTATCAGGTTTTTTCCGATGACCTTGGCAATGCCGCTGCTGGCCAGCACATTGCCCTGGAAGTCATACACGAAGACGAAGAGATCTTTATCCTTGAAGCTCTTTCCTTCAGGCTCATTGAATGCCTTGTAGGCCTTGGCCGATCCTTCGCGCTGGATGACGCTGACCGCCCGCTTCACCATGTCTTCGGCTTCCGCCTCGCTGCCATGTTCATCTGCAGCCGACACACTCTGCATTGCGGCGAACAATGCCGCACCCGTAACGAGGAATGTCGAAAGAGAATTCTTCATCATGTACTCCCTGTTGGTAACCTGTATGAAAAGAAAGGCATGGCGCATCCAGCCATGCCTTCCTGCGAGCCTTTGGCTGACCGGCTCAGAACAAATGCATGATGCCCGCTTCAAAACCCCTGGACGTCGCTCCTGCCGATGCGGCCGGAGGCGCGCTGACCACGAAGCTTGCGGCGCCGCTGTTGGTGAGATGTGAATATGTGGTGTACAGCGACGTGCGCTTGGACAGACTGTGGATGTAGCCGACCGCGATCTGCTTGGCATCGTTCGCATCGGTGCCGAGACCTGTCGCATCGGCGCGCTGGTAGCTTGCGCGGACCACGCCCACCGGGCTCACCGGCGCGACCACGCCAAGTTCCCAGTTGGCCTGCTTCTTGTCGCCGTATTTCGCTTCATTGAATAGCACCATGAACTTGGCGAAGCCTGCGTCGTAGGACGCGCCCGCATTGATGACCTTGAAGCTCTCTGCGGTCGCCGTGCCGGTGTTGGCGAAGCCGATCGCGGTATTCCATGGGCCGTTCTGATAACCGACGCGTCCGCCGTTGTAGCGGTTGCCAGGCACGCCTTCGCCCGGTGCCACCATGAAATGGCCGTAGAAGCCGCCGAGGTTCGACGGCAGGATGTAGGCGATGGCATTGTCGGTGCGCAGCAGGGTCGCTGCGCCGCTGCCGAGGTTGGTCGCGAGATTGAAGCCCGAACCGACACCGCAGGTGGTGAACGGATCGAAAATGGACAAGTTATAGAACGACGGGTTCAGGTCGCGACCCAGGCGCAACTCGCCGAAGCTGCCCGACAGGCTCACCGTCGAGCGGCGATGCCAGAACTTGCCCGATGCGTTGAGGGTGCCGGTATCCGGATTCATTGCCGTTTCCAGCCATGCACCCGCTTTCATACCGCCGCCCAGGTCCTCTTCGGTCTTGAATCCCAAACGGGAATTGAGCATGCCGTCGGTTCCCATCTGGTTGACCGTGGTGCCGCCCGTTGTCACCGAGCGCAGGCTGGCGTCGACGATGCCGAAGATGGTTACGGACGATTGCGCATGCGCTGCGCTCCCAATTGCGGCCGCCGCGACTGCGGCAACCGTGCAGATGTGCTTTTTCATGAGGTCTCCCATTTGGTTTCTGTTGTGATCGATAAAGGTTCACCGGCCGGCTGATCAGGTCGGCCTGCGTTTTGCAAAACCGGGTGTGCGGCGGCCTGCCGCGCTAACGTCGATGCCTCCGATTTTTGGAGATCTTCATTGCTAACGTTAGCATTAAAGCGGAGTCTAGTCCGTCTTTTTATGCCTGTCAACGATATTTTCAGCAGGCGCTATTCGCTATAACAGGCGAATTTACAGAGGAAGAAAGAATTTCCCTACAATCGGGAACGTGCTTGGCAAGTGCTGCCGTTTATGCTAACGTTTGTACAAAATTCCAAGACCCGACCCGCCGGATAGCATCACCACCCATCGGGCACAGAACGCGCGAGCGATCGTGCAAACCGGTGCACCACACCGGCAACGCACAACTGCTCCTGCCATGACAAACATGCGAGGAACACACTCATGAATCACACTGTTTTGCTGACCGACTACGCCTGGCCCGACGACAGCGTCGAGCGTGGCATTGTCGAATCCGCCGGCATGCGCTTGATCAGCGGGCCGGCAGATCCTTCGCCGGCTTCCGGCATCGAGGCATTGGTGCGCGAGCATCAGCCGTCCGCCATCCTGACCTGCTGGGCGCAGGTATCGGCAGAGGCCATTGCCGCTTCGCCAGGAGTGAAGATCGTCGCGAGGCTGGGCGTCGGGCTCGACAACATCGCGGTCGATGCAGCGACCGCGCGCAATATCCAGGTCACGAATGTGCCAGATTACTGCGTAGAGGAAGTCTCCGACCACGCGGTCGGCTTTGCGCTGGCCTGGACGCGCGGTCTCGTTCACTTCGACCGCGAAGTACGTGCCGGACGCTGGGTTCCTGCCGATGCCAAACTGCGTCGCCTGTCCACCCTCACCTGCGGACTTATCGGCTTCGGCCGTATCGGCCGCATGACAGCACGCAAGCTCGGCGCCTTCGGCAGCCGCGTGCTGGCGTACGATCCGTACATGCCCAAGGATGCTGCCGGCGTGCAGCCCGTGAGCCTGGAGGAGTTGCTGGCGCAAAGCGACATCGTGATCGTGCATGCGCCTCTGACAGAGGGAACGCGCCACCTCGTCAACCGCGAGCGGATAGCGCTGATGCGGCCCGGCAGCCTGCTGATCAATGTGAGCCGCGGTGCCATTGTCGATACCGATGCGGTCATCGAGGCATTGCAGAGTGGCCGGTTGTCAGGCGCGGCGCTGGATGTGCTCGAGTCCGAGCCCGGCGTCCCGTCCGCACTGCTCGCCCAGCCGGGTGCGATGCTCACGCCTCACGTCGCGTTTTCATCGGATGCCTCGCTGCTGGAATTGCGCCGGCGTGCCACCGAAGAAGTTGTGCGGGTATTGCGTGGCGAGGCGCCGCAGAATCCGTGCAATCTCCGCCGCCCGTGATCCAATCGATTCGCAGTGAACACTTTCAATCCAAACAGTCCCATGATGAACCAACAAACCAGCCCGGACCCGCAGCTCGACGCCTTCCTCGTCGAGCACAAGCTTGCGCGTCCGGATGAATTGGCCAGCTGGCACGCGCTGACCGGCGGCGTGTCGTCCGACATCTGGCGTGTCGACCTTCCGCAGCGTTCGCTGTGCGTCAAGCGCGCCCTGTCCAAGCTCAAGGTGTCCGCCGACTGGCAGGCGCCCGTGTCGCGCAATGCCTATGAATGGGAGTGGATACGGTTTGCCGCGCAACACTGCCCCGACAATGTGCCGCGCCCTCTCGCGCATGATCCGCAGGTGGGTGTGTTCGCCATGTCCTTCCTCCCAGCGAATGAGCATCCGGTATGGAAGCAGCAACTGATGGCCGGTGACGTGGCAATCGAAACGGCGAACGCAGTCGGGCATCTTCTCGGCCGCCTGCATGCGGCCAGTGCCGGCAGCAGCGAGCTGGCGGCAGCGTTCGACACCGGCGACAACTTCCATGCGTTGCGACTGGAACCCTACCTCCTCGCCACGTCGCTCAAACATCCTGCGCTTGCTTCCCGCTTGCAGCACCTCGTGCAGCGCACCGCAGGCATACGCGCGGCACTGGTGCATGGCGATGTCAGCCCGAAGAACATTCTTGTCGGCCCGAGGGGACCGGTGCTGCTCGATGCGGAATGCGCCTGGTACGGCGACCCGGCTTTCGACCTTGCCTTTTGCCTAAATCACTTGCTGCTGAAATGCCTCGTCCATCCGGAAAAGCGGGATGCGCTGATCGCGTCTTTCAAGGCGCTGACCGAGGCCTATTTCGATGAAGCGGATTGGGAGCTTCGCTCGGTGCTCGAGGCACGCGCTGCCGAACTGTTGCCTGCATTGCTGCTGGCACGCGTCGACGGCAAGTCGCCGGTTGAATACCTGACCGAGGTACGCCAGCGCGAACAGGTGCGTGCGGTCGCCGTTCCGCTGTTGCAGCGTCCGGTAGATTGTCTTTCCCGGGTTGCTGCGGCGTGGGTAGATGAGATCGGACGTAAAGGTCCAGCGCTTTGACGGATTCGTTTCGTCCTGCTGCACGCGGGGCGAGACCGTCGAAAAACCAGAATCCGCCGCAGACCACCATAGTTGTGGTAAATGGCTATGGATGAGCATGGCGATGGCAGTGTTTTCCATCGCCGTGCGGTTCAGTCAAGAACACCCATCAGCTCCGTTCGAGACAGACGGCAATCCCCTGGCCGCCGCCGATGCACAGCGAGACCACGGCCTTCGATTGACCCGTGCGGTACAGGGCATGCGCAGTCTTCGTGATCAGGATGGCGCCGGTCGCGCCAATCGGGTGCCCGTGAGCTATGGCGCCGCCGTCGGTATTGAGGTGCGCCGGATCGATGCCCAACTCGGACTGCACGGCAAGAGCTATCGCGGCAAAAGCTTCGTTGATCTCGTAGCGTTCGACGTCTTCCACGGTCCAGCCGGCACGGGCCAGTGCCGTGCGGATCGCCGGCACCGGTCCTAGCCCGAACATGCCCGGCTCGACACCCGCTACCGCCACGCTACGGATGGCAACCATCGGCTCCAGCCGCAATTCTTCCGCCACTGCCCGCTCGCAAACAATCATTGCCGCTGCACCGGCATTGACGCCCGGTGCGTTGCCCGCGGTGATCGTGCCCTCCGGGCGGAAGGCCGGCTTCAGCCGCGCCAGCGATTCCACGGTGGTGTCCGGACGGTTACCTTCGTCAACTGAGAACAGCACCGCGCCTTTCTTCGATTCCACGGTGAGCGGTTCGATCTCGTCGAGGAAATAGCCCTCTTCCTTGGCTGCGGCAAACCGCTGCTGGCTGCGCGCAGCATAGGAATCCTGCTGCTCGCGGGTAAGGCCGAACTTCTGCACCAGATCCTCGGTATGCCAACCGGAGTGTTTGGTCGAAAACGCGTCGTGCAAACCGTCCAGCAGCAACGAGTCGATAGCCTGGGTATCGCCCATGCGCGAACCGAAGCGCATCCCGGGCAACAGGTAAGGCGCGCGATCCATGTTTTCCATGCCGCCGGCGATGACGCAGCGGGACACGCCGGAGGCGATTTCGGCGAATGCAATAGCTACCGCCTGGGCGCCGGAGCCACAGACGCGATTGACGGTCATGGCGGGTGCCTCAACCGGAAGCCCGCCGCGAATCGCGGCCTGCCGCGCGACGTTCATGCCGTTGCCGGCTTGTACGACATTGCCCATGACGACCGAATCGATCAGCGCCGGATCGAGCGCCGAACGCCGCACTGTCGCTGCAATGACATGGGCGCCGATCGCGGCGGCCGGGACATCTTTCAAGCTCCCGCCGAAGCTGCCGATGGCGCTGCGGACCGGAGAACAGATAACGATTTCCTTGTTCATTTCACTTTCCTCAAAAGTTTCTGCCGGGGACCGGATTCTGCGCGGCATGCGGCTGCTGCCGGCCCCGGGTGTTGTTTGCTTACGCCGCCAAAGTGCAGGCGGTGAAGTTCCATACGCTCTCCCGCGCCTCCGTTGGCACGGCTTGCGCTTATCTCATTGCTACCGTTTCCGATTCCCTGGGTTGCCAGCCGCCGCCGAGCGCCTTGAAGGCCGCGACCGCCGCGCGCGCGGATTCGGTTTGCGCTTGCGCCCGCGCATCGGATGCACGCAGCAGGTTCTCGTCGGCTTGCAGTACTTCGATCAGGCTGACGACGCCTTTCTGGTAAGCCGCGAACGAGGCCGCTCTCGCCCGGCCGAGCGAGTTCACGCCTTGGGCGAGTATGCCGGCCTGGTCCTCGCGTTTTACCAGCGCCGAGAAGGCGTTTTCCACATCTTCCGCCGCATGCAGCACGGCCAGCCGGTAAGCGGCCAGCGCCTCGGCTTCCTGGCCCCTGGCCAGGTCGATCTGCGCATTGATGCGGCCAAAGTCGAACAGGCGCCAGCGCAGGCCCAGTACGCCAGCGGCCTGGCTGGCGCCGCCGGTGAACAGATTGCCGCCAGACACCGATGTCGCGCTGCCGATCAGTCCGCTCAAGGAAAGCTTGGGGTAATACTCGGCGATCGCCATGCCGATACGCGCATTCGATGCAGCCAGGCGGCGTTCCGCCACGATCAAATCGGGACGGCGCCTGAGCAGATCGCCCGGCGTTCCAGTGGAGGCGATCTGCGGGGCGGCAGGAATAACGCCACCATTGACGCCGGCTTGAGTCAGCTCCGCCCGATGCGTACCGGGAGGAGTGCCCAGCATTACGTCCAGTGCGTTCATGGCAGTATCCAGGCCCGCTTCGAGGACCGGTACGGATGCCCGCACCTGGGCGAGCGCGCCCTCGGCCTGCCGCACTTGAAGTTCGGCTGCCAGTCCCTTGTCGTAAAGCCGGTTGATCGTGGAGAGCAGCTCCTGTTGCGTCTGCACTTGTCTTCGGGCGACATCAAGGCGGGTTTGCAGTCCGCGTATGCTGATGTAGATGTCGGCAGTCTGCGCCGCTACCGCCAGCCTTGTCGCCGTCGCACCGGCCTGCGAAGCCTGGTACTCGGCAAGCGCCGCTTCCCGCCCGCGACGCAAGCCGCCGAATGCGTCCAGCTCCCAGCCTGCGCTGAGATTGGCCTCATAGGCGTTGCCGTAACGGTCGAAACCCGGCCGTGAATTCAGGATTTGTCCCAGCGGCGTTTCCACCGACTGGTAGGCGCGAGCCCCTTGGGCGTTGATATTGCCGGAAGGCAGCAGTGCGGCATTCGCTGCCCCGAGTCCCGCGCGCACCTGGGCGACACGAGCGGACGTCTGCGCGAGATCCAGGTTCTGCTCCAATGCAAGCCTGACGAAGCGGGTCAACAGTGGATCGCCGAAGCCTTCCCACCACACGGTGAAGTCGGCAGCGGCGCTTGCATGCCGTTGCTCAACTGCAGCCTGACCGAGGTAGCGCTGCGGCATGGGCGTATCGGGTCGAATGTAATCCGGGCCGACTGCGCAACCGGCTGCAAGACTGGCGACGGCTAACACGAAGAGAGTGCGTTTTGGCATGGATATCTTCCGCAAAGTGAAATGGAGAGTGCAAAGTGACTATATAATGAATTAGTCACTCGTTGTGAAAACCTGGGGCAAGAGGTAAGCTGTCGAGCATGAATAAAGCAGCCACCTCCCCCAGCCCGGCCCGCGGTCCGGCCGATCATGAAGTGCGGGATCAAATCGTGACCGCCGCTACCGAGCACTTTCGTTTGTACGGCTACGAAAAGACGACCGTTTCCGACCTCGCCAAGGCCATCGGCTTTTCCAAGGCCTATATCTACAAGTTCTTCGAGTCCAAGCAGGCCATCGGCGAACTGATTTGCGCAAATTGCCTGCGCGAAATCGAAACGGATATCAGAGCGGCCATTGACGCGGCCGACCGTCCGTCCGAGAAGCTGCGGCGACTGTTCAAGACGGCCGCCGAATCGAGCCTTCGCCTCTTCTTTGAAAATCGCAAGCTCCATGACATTGCGGCCTCGGCTGCCGCCGGGCAATGGGAGGCGGCACGTGCTTTCGACGGGCGCATCCAGGCCATGCTGCAGGAAATCCTGCGCCAGGGGCGCGAGGCGGAAGAGTTCGAGCGCAAGACACCGCTCGACGAGGCGGCGGCAGCTATTCACCTGGTCTTGCGGCCCTACCTCAATCCGTTGCTCTTGCAGTACAGCCTGGATTCCGTCGATGAAGCGCCGGCTCGGCTGTCCAGCCTGGTACTGCGCAGCCTGTCGCCATAGATCAGTGGCATGGCCGACAAATTTATAGTGACTGTTGACTTATTTGGTCACTAGTATCACAATGAAACCCTGTTTGGTTCTCTTTATGGGGTTTCCATGTTCCGTCGCCGCCTCCTTTTCCCTGCCGTCATCTCTGCCTTGCCGCTGGCGCTGGTCGCCTGCGGCGAAAAGGCGCCGTCCGATCCGCGCACCGCAGCCCCGCTGGTGCGTGCGGTCGCCGTTCAGGGTGCAGTCTCCGCATCCCGTACCTTCACCGGGACCGTCGCCGCCCGGGTGCAAAGCGATCTGGGCTTCCGGGTTTCCGGCAAGGTGCTGGAACGGCTCGTGGATACGGGGCAAACAGTCAAGCGCGGGCAGCCGCTCATGCGCATCGACCCGGCCGACCTGAAGCTCGCCGTCCATGCGCAACAGGAAGCGGTCGCCGCCGCCCGGGCGCGGGCGCAGCAAACGGCGGAGGATGAAGCCCGCTACCGCGACCTGCGCGGCACCGGCGCGATATCGGCTTCGGCCTACGACCAAGTCAAGGCAGCGGCAGATGCCGCCAAGGCCCAGCTCAATGCAGCTGAAGCCCAGGCCGAAGTGGCGCGCAACGCGAGCCGCTATGCGGAGCTGGTGGCGGATGCCGATGGCATCGTCATGGAAACGCTGGCCGAACCCGGCCAGGTCGTCAATGCGGGACAAGTGGTGGTGCGCGTGGCGCATGCCGGACGCCGCGAAGCCGTCATCCAGTTGCCGGAAACCTTGCGCCCTGCGGTCGGTTCAGTCGGCCAGGCCACGCTCTTCGGCAAGGAAGGCGTGACCGTTCCCGCCAGGCTCAGGCAACTCTCGGATACTGCGGACCGGCAGACCCGCACCTTCGAGGCGCGGTATGTGCTGTCTGAAGAACTGGCCAACGCCCCATTGGGCACCACGGTCGCCATCCAGATCCCGGAGACACAATCCGCTGTGCAAGGCGGCTTGCGAGTACCGGTCGCCTCCCTGTTCGATGCAGGCAAGGGGCCGGGCGTCTGGGTCATCGAAGGCGAGCCGGCGAAGGTGTCGTGGCGGGCGGTAACGGTCCAGCGCCTGGATGACGATAGTGCACGCATCGCCGGTCAACTCAAGCAAGGCGACAAGATAGTCGCACTCGGCGCGCACCTGCTGCGCGAAGGCGAGCAGGTGCGGGTGGCCGGTGAAGCCGCTGCCGTTGCTGCTGTGGCCGCTGCCACTACTTCAGCTGCCGGGGTGCGGCCATGAGCGAAAGCCGTTTCAACCTGTCCGCGCTTGCGGTGCGCGAGCGCTCCGTCACCTTGTTCCTGATCTGCCTGATCTCGCTGGCCGGTGTCGTTTCCTTCTTCAAGCTGGGGCGGGCGGAAGACCCCGCCTTCACGATCAAGGTGATGACCATCGTCACCGCCTGGCCCGGCGCCACGGCGCAGGAAATGCAGGACCAGGTCGCCGAGAAGATCGAAAAGCGCTTGCAGGAACTGCGCTGGTATGACCGTGCCGAGACCTACACCAGACCCGGCCTGGCCTTCACCACCTTGAGCTTGCTCGACAGTACACCGCCTGCGGAAGTGCAGGAGGAGTTTTACCAGGCGCGCAAGAAAGTGGGTGACGAGGCAAGCAAGCTTCCGCCTGGCGTGATCGGGCCGATGGTCAACGATGAATACGCGGACGTCACCTTTGCCCTGTTCGCGTTGAAGGCCAAGGGCGAACCGCAGCGCGTGCTGGTGCGCGATGCCGAGACGCTGCGCCAGCGCCTGCTGCATGTGCCGGGCGTGAAGAAGGTCAACATCATTGGCGAGCAGTCCGAGCGCATCTATGTCGAGTTCTCGCATGAGCGCCTGGCAACGCTGGGTGTCAGCCCGCAGGAAGTGTTCGCCGCGCTCAATAATCAAAACGCTCTCACGCCGGCCGGCTCCGTGGAAACGAAGGGGCCGCAGGTGTTCATCCGCCTGGATGGCGCTTTCGATGAATTGCAGAAGATCCGCGATACGCCAATCGTGGCGCAAAGCCGCACCTTGAAACTGTCGGACATCGCCACGGTCAAGCGCGGCTATGAAGACCCGGCGACGTTCATGATTCGCAACGGCGGTGAACCCGCCCTGCTGCTCGGCATCATCATGCGCGACGGCTGGAACGGGCTCGACCTGGGCAAGGCGCTGGATAAAGAGGTGGGTGCGATCAACGCCGATCTGCCGCTGGGCATGAGCCTCTCCAAGGTCACGGACCAGGCCGTCAACATCAGCTCGGCAGTCGATGAGTTCATGATCAAATTCTTTGCCGCGCTGCTGGTTGTCATGGTGGTGTGTTTCGTGAGCATGGGCTGGCGTGTAGGCATCGTCGTCGCCGCGGCCGTGCCGCTGACGCTGGCGGCCGTCTTCGTGGTTATGGCTGCGACCGGCAAGAACTTCGACCGCATCACCCTGGGTTCCCTGATCCTGGGATTGGGCCTGCTGGTAGATGACGCCATCATTGCCATCGAAATGATGGTGGTGAAGATGGAAGAAGGCTACAGCCGCATCGCCGCTTCCGCCTATGCCTGGAGCCATACTGCGGCGCCCATGCTCTCGGGCACGCTGGTCACGGCTGTCGGCTTCATGCCCAATGGCTTTGCCCGTTCAACTGCAGGCGAATACACCAGCAATATGTTCTGGATCGTCGGCATCGCACTCATCGCATCCTGGGTCGTTGCCGTGGTGTTTACACCCTATCTGGGCGTCAAGCTGCTGCCCGACCTCAAAAAGGTCGAAGGCGGCCACGACGCGCTCTACGATACGCCGCGCTATAACCGGTTCCGTCAGGTACTCAAGCGCATCATCGCGCGCAAGTGGCTGGTCGCCGGCTCGGTGGTGGGTCTCTTCGTCGTGGCCATACTCGGCATGGCGGTGGTCAAGAAACAGTTCTTCCCGATCTCCGACCGTCCGGAAGTGCTGGTCGAGGTGCAGATGCCCTATGGCACTTCGATCACGCAGACCAGTGCCGCCGCAGCGAAGGTGGAAGCCTGGCTGGCCAAGCAAGAGGAAGCAAAGATCGTCACGGCCTACGTCGGCCAGGGCGCGCCACGCTTCTATCTGGCGATGGGACCGGAAATGCCTGACCCGTCGTTTGCCAAGATCGTGGTCCGCACCGACAACCAGGATCAGCGCGAGGC
>DASVLM010000741.1:0-11142 GCA_036384875.1 Noviherbaspirillum sp. | reverse complement strand
CCCCGGATTTCGCGTATCGGCCGAAGCCCACGCACTCTCCAATGCAAATGAAGGACAGGTAACCCAGGTCCGGACCGCGTCCGGGCAAGTTGTAACCGGGATCGCCAAAGCTGGCGGTGTGGTGGAAGTTACATATTGAAGGAAACTTTGAACTCATTCGCTTCATTCAGTACTAAAGTTTTCGCCGATTGCGCCGATACAAGGGATGACAACATCCATTCATCCGTTAACCAGACAAGGATAGTGCCGTGAACAGTCCCATCAAAATGGATCCGTCGCTTAAGAAAGCTGCCGGCCTGGGCGTGGGAACGACCCAGACGCGACCCGGCAAGAGTGCTGACAATACTGCCGCTGTGGGCAAGCCCGACACGCCGGCAACCGACAGCGTACATTTGTCCTCGCAACTGCAATCGCTGACCCAATTGACGGGAAACAGCGCCCCCTTCGATACCAAGAAGGTTGAGGAGATCAAGGCTGCAATCGCTGAGGGCCGCTTCAAGGTCGACCCGGAAAAGGTCGCCAATGGCCTGCTCGATACAGTTACCGACTTGATCCAGTCACGCAAAAAAGCATAGCCATCATGAACAATCGCCCCGGCAGCCCGGCAGACAGTCTGCAGGAAGAGTTAAAGGTTGCAACGAAGCTGCTGGAACTATTGTCGAATGAGCAAGACTGTCTGGTTAGCGCAGATGCCGAGAGACTCGTTGTCTTGAGCGATGAAAAAGCGCAGCTTGTCATGCGAATGTCCGAACTTGCCCTGCGCCGGCACGCTGCCCTCGGGGCAATGGGGCTGAGCGCCAGCGAATCCGGAATGCAAGCCTGGTTGCAAGAGCCGCAGGCACAGCAGGCTGCGGGTTCCACTTGGAAAGCGCTGCTGGAGATCGCCGGCAAGGCCAAGGAACTCAATCGCGTAAATGGTTTGCTGATCGGCCAGCATATGACGCGCAATCAGCAGGCATTGAATATTTTGCAAGGCGCTCCGGCTGCCGGCGCCATGTACGGCCCCGATGGGCAGAACGCTTCAGCGACGTCGACACGCCGCCTTGTGATCGGCTGAACTCGCCGCGCCCCGCCTTTCTACCTCTACCTTGTCTGAGGCGTCACCTCCAGGGGCACCTCAGTCGTCACGTCGGGCAGGTTGGATAGCACCGTAATTTCCACCCTCCGGTTACGCATTCTTCCATCTGCCGTATCGTTGGAACTCACAGGCTGAGTTGGCCCGCGGCCGATCGCCGTCAAGCGCGCTTCCCCAACGCCATTGTCCTCCAGCAGACGTACCACACTGCTGGCGCGCACAGCCGACAATTCCCAATTCGAAGGAAATTGCGCGTTCCTGATCGGCACGCTATCAGTATGGCCTTCTACCTGGATATCGTGATTATCATCCTTCAGAACGGCGGCCACTGCGCGAAGAGCCTGGCTGGTTTCCTCGGTCAGCTTCGCGTCGCCGGATGCGAACAATACGCTGGCGTTGATTTCGACACTTACCCCTCGACTGGTTTGCGTCACCCTGACCTTCCCCTGACGCACCAATGGAGCCAGGACCTCCTGGATGTCTCGAGCGACACCGGCAAGTTGGGCGCTTTCACGGCGCAAGGTCTCTGCATCACGCCGCACAGCGGCCCGCTGGCGCGCAGGCACCTGACGCGGCAATACGGGCGCAACAGGTGGCAAGTCTCCTTTGTTGCCCGGAACAGTCGATATGCCGCCGAAGGCGTTGACGAGGGAATTCGACAATACCCTGTACTTGCCTTCGTTGAGTGTCGACAGTGCATACATGACCACGAAGAACGCGAACAACAGCGTGATGAAGTCGGCGTACGAGACCAGCCAGCGCTCGTGGTTTTCGTTCTCTTCCTCATGCCGCTTGCGAGCCATCGGGCACTTTCTTCAGTGGCTGTAAGAATTGATACGTTCTTCCAGCACGCGAGCGTTGTCACCGTTGGCTATGCTGCAGAACACGTCACACAACATCTCGCGCCGGCTTACTTCATTCGCGATGATGTTTTTCAGCTTGGTGGCGATTGGCAGATAAACGAGATTGGCAAGACCAACGCCATATACTGTTGCAACGAACGCTACAGCGATGCCGCCGCCCAGCTTGCCCGGATCGGTCAGGTTTTCCATCACATGGATCAGCCCCAATACTGCGCCGAGAATGCCGATGGTCGGGGAATAGCCTCCTGCAGACTCCCAAACCTTTGCAGCCTGACGCAGCCGACGCTCATAGGAAGAAATATCGGCATCGAGAATTTCACGTATCTTGTAGGGATCGATACCATCGACAATCAACTTGAGGCCCTTGACCATGTAACGGTCCTGGACACTGTCGATAAACTTTTCGAGACTGAGCAAGCCTTCGCGCCGCGCAGTCGCGCTCCAGACGCCGACATCCTTTGCGAGGGTTTCATCGTTCCTCTTCGGCGGATCGACCACCCAGCGCACCATGAAAACGCCATCCCGGAAATTCTTCAACCCGCTCTGCAGCAATACGGCTCCAACGGTGCCGACAAAAACTATGCTGAAGGCAGCAGGTTGAACCAAAGCATCGAGCCGGCCGCCTTCCAGCACCTGCCCAAAGACAATGCCTGAAATCGCGAGCAGGAATCCTGCTACGCTAGCCCAGTCCACGCCTTCTCCCTGAGTTTGGCACGCAAACGCGCAATGGCCTGGCCATGCAGCTGGCAGACGCGGGACTCCGACACACCCATGACCGCGCCGATTTCCTTCAGGTTCATCTCCTGTTCGTAATACAGTCCCATCAGGATCTTCTCGCGTTCGGGAAGCGAGTCGATCGCATGAATGACCGCCTCGCGGAAGCCTCCGGCGAGCAAGCTCTGCAACGGATCGCTCGATTCGTCGACATGGTACCGATCGAGGAAATGATCGTTGTCGTCCTTGTCATGGAAATCCTCGAAGTACAGGAGCTGATGGCCGCTGCCTTCATTCAGCATGTCCTGGTACTCGGCAAGCGATAGCTTGAGCTGTTTGGCGATCTCCGCTTCTTTCGGAGCACGCCCGAGTTTCTGCTGCAAACTGTTGATCGCCTCTTCGATCTTGCGCATGTTCTGGCGAATGCTGCGCGGCAGCCAGTCACTGCTGCGCAGCTCATCCAGCATTGCGCCGCGGATGCGCTGGACGGCATAGGTTTCGAATTGCGCACCATGCGTTTCTTCATAGCGGCTGACTGCATCGAGCAAGCCGATCATGCCGGCCTGGATCAGGTCGTCCACTTCGACGCTCGGCGGCAGTTTGGCTTTCATCTGGTGCGCAAGCCGCTTCACCAGCGGCGCATGTTCCTGCAACAGATGGTTCTTGTCCGATTTTCCGCTAACGGTGTACATAATTCCGGCGTAATGACGATGTCTGCAGAAGTTCCCTGCAGCAATATCGCATGTTATCCCGCAGCCGCCATATCAGACAATACAAATCGTCCCGCCAGCTGGCGGAACGCAACCGATGCGCCTGCAAGCGGAAATGCGTCCACCACCGCCCTGCCCAGTCGCATTGCTCGCTTGAGATGATCGTCGGCCGGGACCGACCCCATGGAGTTGATCTTGACAGCCAGATAACGATTCGCCGCCTGCGCCATGTTCTGGTAGACGACTTGTGCTTCCTTCTCGGATGCTCCGGTCACCAGGATGCTGAAAGGACGCCTGCCCAGTTGGCCAGCCACGCGCTTGATGATGGTATAGGCCGCCTTGATCGATTCCGGCGAATTCGCAACCTGTACCACGATCTCGCTATCAGCCAGCGCCGCCAGCGGGAAGCTGTCATCCTTGTCCAATTCCGCGTC
Organism: Noviherbaspirillum sp.; assembly: GCA_036384875.1. Lineage (GTDB taxonomy): Bacteria > Pseudomonadota > Gammaproteobacteria > Burkholderiales > Burkholderiaceae_D > Noviherbaspirillum. Next base: position 7,346 of record DASVLM010000741.1, on the reverse strand, counting down.
GACCATCACGATATCGGAACGCTTGGCGAGCACATCGAACGTCGCGCCGACCAGGTGCATTTGCTCGGCATTTTGCAAAGCCCGACGCTGGCCGCCACGCATCATGGCGGCAATGCCGAAACCTTGCGGCATCGATTGCACTGCTTCATCGAGTGCCCGTTCCTTGAGAGCTACCTGCAGCAGGCTGGCGCTGCGCATTGCCTCCAGACGCGTTGCTATTCCTTCCGAATCGACGCAGGCATCAACCAGGAGCACATCGCGCCCGGCCTGGGACAACGATGCCCCCAGGTTGACCAGCATCGAACCTTTTTCTTCGGCAGCAGCAGCGGAAAGGAATGTGAAAATGCGCGGCTTCGGCCCCGCAAGCATCCGGCGCAGGCCTTCGGCCTGATCGAATTCGAAACTAGCCAAGGCTCACCTCGCGCAAGGTCTTGTCATGCATGGCATGGGCAGTATTGCCGATCACAATCGGCAGTTCTTCGTCCTGCAACTGGAAAGGCGCGGTTTCGCGCTTGAGCTTGAAAGCACGATCGACCAGGTAGTGCTGATTGGCGACATGCAAGTCTTCCGGCACGCGCTGTCCGTTCGCGACGTAATACAGGTTGAGCTTCTGGCGGATGATCACATCCAGGACGCTGCCGATCGTCGCCGCTTCATCCAGCTTGGTGATGATGCATCCCGCCAGTCCGTCTCCCATGTAGGAGCGGGCAACCTCGTTCAAGGTTTCGCCGTTCGAGGTTGCGCTCATGCACAGGAGGCGTTTGACCTTGGTACCAGCGCCTTGCAGCATCGCGACCTGCTCCGCCACCATCTTGTCACGCTGTCCCATGCCAACCGTATCGATCAACACCATGTGCTTGCTGCCGAGTTCGTCGAGTGCGATGCGCAGGTCGGTTTCATCCTTCACCGAGTGCACGATCACGCCGAGGATCTTGCCGTAGATGCGCAACTGCTCATATCCGCCGATACGATAGCCGTCGGTCGTGATCAATGCGAGCTTGCCGGCGCCATGGCGCATCACGCAACGTGCCGCAAGCTTGGCAGTCGTCGTGGTCTTGCCGACGCCGGTCGGGCCAACCATTGCATACACGCCACCGCGTTCGAGAATTTCGTTCTCGTTATCGAGCACATTCAGGTTGCGGGACAGGATGGACTTCATCCAGTTCATCGCATTTTCCTGCTTCTCGCTCGACGGCATGCGCTCCGTCAGGTAACGCGAGAGACTGGCACTGAAACCTGCCGACAGCATCTCGCGCATCAACATTGCTTTCGCCGGTTCGCGCTTTTGCTGGCTGCCCCATGCGATTTCGGCAAGCTGGGATTCGAGCATGCCGCGCATGGCGCGGATTTCGTTCATCACTTCCGAAATTTCGTTTGAAATCGCCAGGTTCTGTTCCGGTGCCGCGCCGCGTACCGCGTCAAGCGCGCCAGACAGTGTGGCAGCCTGCTCCGTTTCGGCCTGGCGCTTTGCAGCAAACGCCGCAAGCGTCGACTGCGATACCGCAGGCTTTTCGACCACCGGCTCGGACAATGCCGACATGTCTTCGCTTGCGAGGGCGAGAATTTCAACCGTGCCGTTAATGGTCCTGTTCGAGAGGATCACCGCGTCCGGTCCGAGCGCTTCACGCACAAGGCGCCACGCTTCGCGCGAATTGGTCGCGGAGAATTTTCTTACGTTCATGCTTGGCCTCCGACAAGGCTGGTCACTCTAATGGTTTTGGAATCAGGTAATTCTGCGTGCGACAACACTTTCAGTTGCGGCAGCGTACGGCGCAGGAAGCGTGCCAGCAAGGCTCGCAACTGCGCCGGCACCAGGAGTACAGGGGTGAAACCCATCTGCTCCTGCTTGCGTGCGGCGGCTTCGGTCTGTGCCACCAGCGTATCGGCAAGGCCGGGCTCGATGCCTGCACCGTCCGGTCCGCCGGATTGCATCGCCTGCATCAGCAGGCGTTCCAGGCGGCTGTCGAGCGTCATGACGGACAACTCGTTCACACCGGGGAATAGCTGCTGCACGATCGCGCGGCCCAGTGCAACGCGCACCATCGCCGTCAGCTCGTTCGGATCTTGCGTATGGGCGGCATACTCGGACAACGTTTCGAGGATAGTGCGCATATCGCGGATATGGACGCCTTCGGCAAGCAGGTTTTGCAATACCTTCTGCAGCGTTGACAGCGGAATAAGCTTCGGCACAAGGTCTTCGGCAAGCTTTGGCGCTTCCTTGGCGAGGTGGTCAAGCAACTGCTGCGTCTCCTGGCGGCCCAGCAGCTCCGCGGCGTGCGACGTAATCAAATGATTCATGTGGGTTGCCACCACGGTGCCTGCATCGACAACGGTGTAGCCCATTGCCTGTGCTTGGTCGCGCAGGCTGGCGTCGATCCAGGTGGCGGGCAGGCCGAACGCCGGATCAGTGGTTTGCGTTCCCGGCAGCATGCCGCTAGCCATGCCTGGGTTAATTGCGAGGAATTGACCGACGAATGCTTCGCCGCTGCCCACCTCGACACCCTTGAGCGCAATGCGATAAGCGGAAGGCTTCAGTTCGAGGTTGTCGCGGATATGGACGGGTGGCGACAGGAAACCGACGTCCTGTGCAAACTTCTTGCGTATGCCTTTGATACGACGCAGCAGTTCGCCATTCTGCGCCTTGTCGACCAATGGAATCAGCCGGTAACCGACTTCGAGACCCAGCGTATCCACCGGCACGATGTCCTGCCACGTAGCTTCTTCCATTTCCGGTACAGGAACCGGCTTTGGCGGTTCGGGTTGCTGTTGCACCAACTGGGCTGCTTGTGCGCGTTGCGTCAATGCGTAGGCAGCTCCCCCAAGAATCGCTGCCAGCATGATGAACGCCACGTGTGGCATGCCGGGGATGATGCCCATGCCGCCAACGATGCCGGCGGTAATGTACAACACCTGCGGCTTGGCAAAGAGCTGGCCAAGCAACTGGCCGCCGATATCCTGTTCGCTCGCGACACGCGAGACCACCACGCCGGCAGCGATGGAGATGATCAGCGAAGGAATCTGCGCAACGAGGCCATCGCCGATCGCCAGCAGGGTGTAATTCTTCAGCGCGGATGGAAAATCGAGATCGTGCTGGACCATGCCCACCACGAGGCCGCCGACGACGTTGATTACCGTGACGAGAATGCCGGCGACGGCATCGCCGCGCACGTATTTCGAGGCACCGTCCATGGCGCCGTAGAATTCAGCTTCCTGTGCGACTTCCGTACGGCGGCGGCGCGCATCCTGTTCACCGATCAGGCCGGCATTCAAATCGGCATCGATCGCCATCTGTTTGCCGGGCATTGCATCCAGTGCGAATCGTGCGCCCACTTCGGCGATACGGCCGGCACCCTTCGTGACCACCGTGAAGTTGATGATGGTAAGGATGATGAACACCACGATGCCGACGGTGAAGTTGCCGCCGATGAGGAAGTGACCAAAGGCTTCAATCACCTTGCCGGCCGCATCCGGGCCGCTATGCCCTTCCGTCAGCACCACGCGCGTCGAGGCGACGTTGAGCGACAGGCGCAGCATCGTCGACACCAGCAGGACCGTCGGAAACACCATGAAGTCGAGCGGCTTGATGGTGTATAGGCTGGTCAGCAACACGATGATGGCCAGTGCGATATTGAAGCTGAAGAAAATGTCGAGCGCAAAGGCCGGCAATGGCAGCACCATCATCGCCAGCATCATGACGATGAGAATAGGCGCAGCGACAGCTCGGCCTGTCGCCCCTTTCAGCCATGCCGGAAGCACCAGCCCGTTCATTGCATCATCCCGTTGTCAGCAGCCGGCTTCGACGCAAGCGGATCGAGTTCCGGCGGAACATGCAAGTCGTGCGGCTCAGCCGGGCGCATGCCACCGTGCTGCTTGAACGCACGCAATTGGAAGACGTATGCCAGCACTTCGGCGACCGCGGTGTAGAGCGCTTCCGGAATCTGGTCGCCGATTTCGGTGTGCTTGTGCAGCGCACGTGCCAGCGGCGGAGCTTCCAGCAAGGGCACGTTATTCTCTGCAGCGATCTCGCGGATCTTGGCGGCCACCTGATCGGAACCCTTGGCCACAACCTTCGGCGCACCCATCTTGCCTTCGGTGTACTTGAGAGCGACAGCATAGTGCGTCGGGTTAGTAACCACGACATCGGCGGTCGGCACTTCTGCCATCATGCGGCGACGCGCCATTTCCCGTTGCATCTGGCGGATACGCGCCTTGACTTGCGGATCGCCGTCCTGCTCCTTGGCTTCCTGCCGCAACTCTTCGCGCGTCATCTTGAGTTTGTTTGCGTACTGCCACATCTGGTAAGGCGCATCGACAAGGGCAATTACGACAAGCGCACTGACGATCGCAATGAAGCTCGTCAGCAGCATGTGCGTCATGTGCGACATACCGTCCTTGAGGGGCTCGACCGCCAGCATAAGCATGGAATCGATCTGGCGTGATACCACGATCCAGGAAACAACACCGATCAGGACAGACTTGGCGATAGCCTTGAGCAGTTCGACGCCGGAACGCGTCGAAAACATGTTGCCGATACCGCTCATCGGATTGAGCCGGCCAAAATTCGGCTGCAATGCCTTGGCGCTGAAAAGCCAGCCGCCAATCAGCAGCGGCGAACCAAGCGCAACCAGCATCAACAAGCCGGCCAACGGAGCAAAGGCGATGAGAACATCGAGAAGATTGCTGCTAAGGTGTCCCCACAGCAGGTTGAAATCGAAGGCACGCTCGCGGTCGAACGCGAGGCCGGATGCCAGCAGGTGGTTGAGCTGGCGTGCCATGCGCTCACCGAGGAACCACAAGCCGACACCCGAAGCCAACAGAATCGTGCAGGTAGCAAGTTCCCTCGACCGGGGAACGTCGCCCTCCTCGCGCGCCTGCTCCAGTCTTCTGGGCGACGCTGGTTCTGTTCTTTCGAGATCGCTATCTTCGGCCACAGCCGGCTCCTGTTGCAGTCCTGCGGCCGAAATGGCTCACAGAATCCCACTCTCGCGATTATCGGCGAGACAACAGGATGACGATCTGGGGAACAGGTATGAAAAGCGCCCGCTTTTCACTCTCGGCAGGGCCATTTTCCAAGAGCGGGAACCGATGTTGTCGTGCTGTCAGAGCTGCAGCGTCTGGGCCCAGGCAAGCGCCGCCAGATGTGCTTCGTTGACTTGCCTGGAACCGATGCACAGGGAAGCAGCCCTCGGCGCTACGTCGGCCGAGTTCAGCTCGCATGCTTCGGCCAGCGCGAGGAACGGTCCATAGATGCCCTCGCGCGACAACAAAGCCTGCGTGACCGACCCCGATAGCTGGATCTTTTCGAGCACATCTTCCATCGGCACGCCGAGCAGCTTGTCGAGCAACGAGAACATGCCGGCGACGAACAGGTTCTCCGCTTCATTTCTGGGCAGGAAGGTCTGCCCGAGCAGTTCGGCGAAGCGTCCGCGGATGACTGCCGTCTGCATCAGCACAGGCGAATAGCCGGTCGTTGTTGCGGTGGCCAGGAGCAGTGCGAGCCAGCGGTACAAGGGCGAATAGCCGAGCATCGTGACGGCATGCTTGAGCGATTGAATTTCACATCCGAGGCCGAAGCCGGCCGAATTGATGTAACGCAGCAGCTTGTAGGAAAGCGCGGCGTCGCGCTTGAGGACGCCCTCCAGCTGCTTTACATCGGCATTCTTGCGCACCATGTCCATCAACTGCAGGATCATGGCTTGTGCGGGATTCAGGTCGCGTGCGCGCACACCCGGGCGCGACGCGAGATGCAGATTGCCCACGAAGGCATAGATGCCGAGCGATGCGCACAGGTCGTATGCCTGCCAGCTTGTGACTGGACGCGCAATCAGCCTGAGCGAAGAAAGGTTAAACGATCGAAAATGCTGCACCTGCACGGCGAAATCACCAGCACCGAGCTGGAGTTCGACGTAGGTCAGCAAAGGCAGCAGATTCCGGTCGATTGTGGCGAGATTGACTTCGCGAGCAGAAATGCCATATCCCTGCTCGCGCGCTGCTCGCACGGCAGCGACTGCATCCGGCGTCGAGAGATCCGCCCCGCGCACCGCAAGCACGGCATTGCGGGGCGGAAGCGACAACACTGCTTCATGCCCCAACAACGCCGGCGTCAGCTCGATGAATAGCACGTGGTCACCTAGCTTTTCCCCGGCGCCCGCATCCCCCAGCTGCTCCGCCACGAAACGAACCAAGGCGAGCTGGTCCGCCTCCGAAGGCCTGTCCCCGTTCGATGCCTGTTGCCAGGACAGTTCATAACCCAGCACGCGTTCTTGCGTATTGAGCAGCGGCTCGCGGACGATGAATTGCTCTCGTTGCATGGATTGTCAGGGACGGGTGATGCTTGGAAGCAAGCGGAGCCTGGTGATCAGAAACCCAGGCTTTCGAGAAGATCGTCCACCTGCCCCTGACTGGAGACCACATCAGGATTGCCGGTCGGGTGAATCTGCGGACCATTGAGCAGGCCGGATCCGGCCTCGCGGCGAACTTCGGGCGGCGCATAATCGACCAGAAGCTGCACCAGTTGCTGCTCGATGCCATAGGCCAGCTCCATGACCTTCTTGATCACCTGGCCGGTAAGGTCCTGGAAGTCCTGCGCCATCATGATGTCGAGCAGCTGCTGCCGGGTCGCACTGGCATTGGCCCGCGTCGTTTCAAGATAGGCAACGGTCCGCTCCGCGAGAGCGCGGCATTGCGCTTCAGAATAAGCGCCTTGCAATAGCGAATTCCAGCCATGCGAAAGATCTTCCGCGCCGGCTTCGATCTTTTCCTGCATTGGCGACGCAGTTTCGGTGGCCGTCAGCACGCGCTGCGCCGCCTGCTCGGTCATCTTTGCCACGTAGTCGAGGCGGTCGCGCGCATCCGGAATGTCATGCGCAGCCTTGGCAATGATCCTGTCAAAGCCGAGTCCGCGCAGATTGTCATGCAACAAGCGCGTCATCTGGCCAACGCGGGCCAGCATATCGTCCTGTTGATGTTCCTCGTCCGGCATTACTGCGTCCACCCCTGATGCCTGGGGAGCCGATTTATCCAATTCAAGCCCCTACCTTGTCGAGCTTCTCGAAAATCTTTGTCAGCTTTTCGTCAAGGGTCGCCGCGGTGAAGGGCTTGACGACGTATCCATTCGCTCCGGCCTGCGCAGCGGCGATGATGTTTTCCTTCTTCGCTTCCGCCGTCACCATCAGGACCGGCAGTTTTGCGAGCGCAGCATCGGCGCGGATATTCTGCAGCATCGTCAGTCCGTCCATCACCGGCATGTTCCAGTCGGAGATCACGAAGTCGAACTGCTCGCTGCGCAGCTTGGAAAGCGCCATGGCACCGTCTTCCGCTTCATCGACATTCGTATAACCCAATTC
>DASVLM010000740.1:0-4776 GCA_036384875.1 Noviherbaspirillum sp. | reverse complement strand
AGTAAACTTTGGTCGCCGGTGATTGCCATATTCGTGGAAGTTGCTGCTTCGTTCCGTCATTGTATCGGTTATTCAATCCATGCCCGGAACGCATCGAGCTACATGGATCTTTCAAGCCCTCATAGATCTCATTATTTATCTATTTTGTTTTATTTTCAAACTAATTATACTGATGCAGTTTTCCCCGGCCACATACTCCAGCAACCATGAACCAGCTCGAACAGCTCAAGCAGTACACCACCATCGTTGCCGACACCGGCGATTTCCAGGCGATGAAGGCCTTCACGCCGCGCGACGCCACCACCAATCCGTCGCTGATCCTGAAGGCAGTACAGAAGGATGAATACAAGCCGCTGCTGGAAAAGGCCGTGCGCGACAACGCCGGCAAATCCGTCGACGACATCACCGACCGCCTGCTGGTCGCCTTCGGCCTGGAAATCCTGAAGATCATCCCCGGCCGTGTCTCAACCGAAACCGATGCCCGCCTGTCCTTCGACACGCAAGCCACCATCGCCAAGGGCCGCGCGCTGATCGCCCTCTACGAGGCCGCCGGCATTGCGCGCGAGCGCATCCTGATCAAGGTCGCCTCCACCTGGGAAGGCATCCGCGCTGCCGAAGTGCTGGAAAAGGAAGGCATCCGCTGCAACCTGACGCTGCTGTTCTCATTGCCTCAGGCCATTGCGTGTGCCGAAGCGAAGGTGCAGCTGATCTCGCCTTTCGTCGGGCGCATTTACGACTGGTACAAGAAGTCGACCGGCCAGGAATATACCGGCGCGGATGATCCCGGCGTGCAATCGGTCAAGCGGGTCTACAACTACTTCCGCAAGTTCGGCTACCAGACCGAGGTCATGGGGGCGAGCTTCCGCAACACCTCGCAGATCATTGAACTGGCCGGCTGCGACTTGCTGACGATCAGCCCCGAACTGTTGCAGAAGCTGGCCGACAGCGATGCTCCGGTGACGCGCAAGCTGAGCAAGGAAGAGGCGCAGGCATCCGACCTCAAGCAGGTTTCGCTCGACGAAAAGACCTTCCGCTTCATGCTCAACGAAGATGCCATGGCGACGGAAAGGCTGGCCGAAGGCATTCGCCTGTTCTGCGCCGATGCAGTCAAGCTGGAAAAGATGATCGAAGCGCTGCGCTGAGGTGTTCGATGCGATGCGCAGCATCAAGACCAAGACTGATAGGCGAAAGGCGAACCAAGTGCCGGTTCGCCCGTTTTACACCTTACCTGGATTGAACCAGTTGCGCCATTGCGAGCGACTCGTCGCCGCCAATCTTCTGCAACCCGGCCACGACGCCAGCGCGATTTGTTTCCGGCTGGTTCTGGCTCACTTTCCATTTACCCACGATGCGTGAGATCGGGATTTCGATGCCGACAATGGCAGATAGCATTTTCTCGATATAGTCCGCCGGCGCGTCGCCAATCTTCCAGTCGCTGCCCGCGTGTCGTTCTTCGCGCGCAGTCAGGCGTGCAAGGAAATCATGCAACCACGCAGGGTCTTCGATGATACGTAATGGTCCATAGGCATGGACGACGGCATAGTTATATGTCGGCACCACCTTGCCATGCTCCAGCTTGGTCGGATACCAAGACGGGCTGATGTACGCGTGCGGTCCCTGGAATACCACCATGGGCTCCGCGTCGTCACGCCGGTCGTGCCACACCGGATTGTTGCGCGCCACGTGCGCGCGCAAGGTGCCGAACTCCCCTGCTGACGAATCAATCTCGAAGGGGATGTGGTTGGCGTTCAATCCATCGCTTGCCAACGTCACAAGCGTGCCGAGCGGGTTCGCTGCGATCAGGCCGTGAAGTACTTCCAGCCTGTTTTCTTCAAATTGCGAAGGTATGTACATGAATTTTCCTAGCCCTGTTCCACTACCACTTCAGCCTTGATCGAGTTCGCGATGTAACAGCTCTCATGCGATTCATGATGAATATGCCCGAGTTCCTCTTCAGTCGGCTGTCGCTCACCCGAGAATACGATATGCGGGCGCAAGACGATGCGCGTGATCGCGACCTTTCCTTCATCGTTCTTTTCCATCACGCCGCTTGCATGATCCACATAACTGTCCACCGTGAATCCCTGCCTCGCCGCAATCCACAGGAAGAAAAGCATGTGGCAGCTCGATGTCGCGGCAACAAGTGCCTCTTCGGGATCCACTGCCGTCGGATCGGACATGGGAACAGGCACGGACAACGGCGACGATGACGCCGGCACCTGCGCACCGCCGTCGAAATGCCACACATGGGCGCGGCTGTAGCGGTTATCGACGAATTGCTGTCCGTTTCTTTGCCATGTCACAGTCGCCTCGTAGGCATGCATATGCTTTCCTTTCAGTTCTCTGGAGACGGGCGTTTTATCACGCACGCCGCTTGATGATCCATCCGTTTGCCACGGCTTCGAAACCGATCCTGGGGTAGTAATCCATTGCCTCCGGCGCGGCAAGAAGCAACAGCATGGATTGCTCGCCGATCGCTTCACTCACCCTGCGCATGAGTTCGCGGCCGATGCCGCGCTTCTGGTATTCCCGGTCTACCGCGAGATCGGACAGATAGCAGCAGTAGCTGAAATCGGTAAGCGCACGCGCGACACCAACGAGATGCTCGCCAGCCCAGGCGGTGACAAGGAGATTCCCATGTTCGAGCATCCGAGCCATGCGCCCAAGATCGGTGGTCGGCCGCCGGATGCCGGATGCCTCGAACACTGCCGCAAGCTGCTCCGGGGTGATCGCGCGCCGGTCGCTGTAAATGATTGTTTCCATGTTTTCCTCGAATGCGATATGGACACAGCCTACCAGTCCATTTGGCTATCAAAAAGTACCAATTAATGGTAATTTTAAAATACCAATTTGGAGCACCGAACATGCATGTCGCCCAATCGCTCACCGCCTTGCGCCTTGATGCCCGCTCGCCGGCGCCGATGTTTCGCCAACTGTACGATGCCATCAAGAAGGCAATTCTCGCCGGCACCCTCGGCGCCGGCACGCAATTGCCGCCGACACGCGAATTGTCTGCGTTGCTCGGGATTTCTCGCCAGACTGTACTCAATGCATATGCGCAATTGACCGCAGAAGGGTTCCTGGCTGGTACGGTGGGCCGCGGCACTTTCGTCAGCGACCGGCTTCCCCTTCCCGCGGCAGGCAAGCCGGCCAAATCGGGGTCGCCTATCCCGCTGCGCCCATTGTCGGCACGCGGGCAATGCTTCACCGGAGAAGCGGCGCGCCTCAATACCCATTCGGGCATGCCTCGTGCGTTCCGCATCGGCATGCCGGGCCTCGACGTTTTTCCGTTCGACGTATGGGCGCGGCTGGAAGCGAGGCGCTGGCGCCGCCCCCAGCATCACCTCGGATATGACGATCCGGCGGGTTTTTTGCCGCTGCGCGAAGCGATTGCGGCCTACCTCCGGACCTCGCGCGGTGTCCAGTGCGATGCCCAGCAAGTTGTCATCACTTCCGGTTCACAACAAGCAGTCTTCCTGATCGCATCGCTGCTGCTGGACCCTGAGGACGCGGCGTGGGTAGAGGAACCCGGCTACCGCGGCATCAATGCTTCATTGCGAGCAGCGGGCGTGTGCCAGCGCCATGTGCCGATTGACGAGGAAGGGCTTTGCGTTTCCTACGCAGCGAAGCGCTTTCCCGATGCGAGACTAGTGTATGTCACGCCTTCGCATCAACTGCCGCTGGGTGTCACGATGAGCCTGCAGCGGCGCCTGGAACTGCTAGCTTGGGCCGCGCAAAACAAGGCATGGGTGGTGGAAGACGATTATGACAGCGAGTACCGTTATACCGGCCCGCCACTGGCGTCGATGCAAAGCCTGGACAAGGCCGGCTGCGTGATCTACACGGGAACGCTGTCGAAGGTGCTGTTCCCCGGCTTGCGCCTGGGCTACATGGTGTTGCCGCCCGCATTGGTCGACGCTTTCGTCCAAGGCAAAGCCATCATCGACCGTCATACCGCGACGGTACCGCAGATGGTGCTCACCGATTTCATCAACGATGGACATTTCAGCCGCCACATCAAGCGCACCCGTGAAGTGTATGCCGAGCGTCGGCACACACTGCTTGCGGCGATGGAACACCATCTGCCGGACGAATTCGACATCGGCAGTACCGACGCCGGCCTGCATTTCGCGGTCGCTTTCCGAACCAGGCGCGACGACCGCCTGGTCGTGAATGCGGCGTCGGAACGCGGCATCGAATTGCGTGCGTTATCGTCCTTCTACAATGCGCCGCAAGCGAGCCGCGACATTCCGAGGACATCCGGTCTGCTGTTGGGATTTGCCGCCGTGCGCGAGGCGGATTTGAAACGTGGCGTCGCCGAACTGCGCGACATGCTCGCAGGTTTATAGCTTTTCCGTCTCGCCGGACTTTGGCTGCCACTTCATCAGCCTTTGTTCGATCAGGCCGACTGCGGTATCGAGCACCAGCGCAAACGCGGTCAGCACCAGGATGCCGGCGAACACCGTGTTGACGTCGAAGCTTCCTTCCGCCTGCAGGATCAGGTAACCGACACCGCGCGCCGAGCCGAGATACTCGCCGACGATCGCGCCGACGAAGGCAAGTCCGACCGAAGTATGCAGGCTGGAAAACACCCACGATGTCGCGGACGGCAGGTACACATGCCGCAACAGCTGCTTCCGGCTGGCGCCCAGCATGCGTGCATTCGCCAGCACCACCGCGCTGACTTCCTTCACACCTTGATAGACGTTGAAGAACACGATGAAAAACACCAGCGTCACTGCCAGCGCCACCTTCGACCAGATGCCCAGGCCCAGC
>DASVLM010000739.1:0-2794 GCA_036384875.1 Noviherbaspirillum sp. | reverse complement strand
CACGATGAAGGATTTGCCGCCGCGCGAACGGTTGGCGGCGCGCACGAAATCGAGCTGCCCCCCCGTGCCTGAATAAGGCAAGTCCCCCAGGCTTTCCGAGCCGCATTGGCCGAGCAGATCGACTTGCAAGGTAGCATTGATCGACACCAGATTGTCGTTCTTCGACGCCTCGTAGGGGTCATTGGTGAAATTGACAGGATGCATTTCCATCATCGGATTGCGGTCGAGGAAGCGATAGAGCTTCTTCGAGCCGAGCGCGAAGGTCGCCACCATCTTGCCCGGCATGTGGTTTTTCTTGCGATTGGTCACGGCGCCGTTTTCCAGCAGCGTCATGATGCCGTCGCCTATCATTTCCGTGTGGATGCCAAGGTCGCGCTTTTGCGCCAACTGCATCACGACCGCATCTGGAATGCCGCCATAGCCGATCTGCAGGGTTGAACCGTCGTCTATCATGTCGGCCACGTATTTGCCTATCGCCTCCTGCACCGGGCCAATCTTGGGCAAGCCGACTTCGAGGATGGGGTCTTCGCTTTCGACCAGCGCCGTCACTTGCGAGATATGGATGTGGCAGTTGCCGTTGGCGAACGGCACATTGGGATTGACTTCGAGTACGACGGCGCGCGCCTTGTCCACGGCCGCCATGGTGTAATCCGTGCCCAGGCTCAAGGAAAAATAACCGTGCGCGTCCATGGGCGACGCCATGGTAAACACCACGTCCGAACGGACCTGCCCGCGCTCGATCAACATGGGAATTTCCGAAAAATAATTCGGGATAAAATCGCCCCAGCCGCCCTGCCCGCAAGCACGCGAAGCGCCGCCGAAAAACAGGGCCGCATGTTGCACATGCTCGACCGTGTCGCAATCGAAATATTCGTATTTGCGCATCGCGAGAATCTGCGCCACCTTGACGTTGCGGAAATTGCGCCGCGCCGCAGACAAAGCATGCAGCAAGGATGGCGGCTCGCCCACACCGGTCGGTACGATGATGAAGTCATCGTTCTTCACCAGATTCATCGCCTCTTGCGGCGAAACGCGCTTGGCGGCGTAGCTTTCTTGAATGGACATGGGGTCGATTTTCGAGTCGGTTTGATTGCGGAGGCGTGGCGGGTGAACTTCACTCGCATTGTTTAGTCTACAAAAAAATCGTGCGCTGGTTCTGATCTATATCAATAGCATGTTTTTCATTGGAAATTTTGCTTGAGGCAACTCTGCTGAAAGCAGAGCCTTTGGTTCGTCGAGGTGGCAACATGAAGTTCAGGCAATCCGTATGGAAAGGACCCGCATTGGCGGCCCTGGTTCTGTTACCTTGTCATGCCGCCCTTGCCGACAACAGCGCGGCGAACGTTTCCGTTCCAAGCAACCAGCGGCAGAATCCATTTCATCCCAATCTTTACAAGTTCACGGCGCAGCATCTGGAAGACAAGCCGTTCGGCGCCGCCGTGCGCGAGAACAGCGGCGTGCAGCAGAGCAAACCCACTGAACAGATCGCGCCGAAGCAGGGTCTGCACTGGACCCTCATCGATTCGCACCCCGGAATGGGCTATCAGATCGACAAGAACGAGGAACTGCGCCTGCACTTCGGGGGACGCGGCGCCAAAGCCAGCTATGCACTTCGGTTCTAACCGCCGTTCCACTCGCGTATCCACTCGAGCAGCGCGTCCTCGGTCATTGGGGAACCGATGTAATACCCCTGCCCTTCGGTACACTCGATCCCGACCAGCGCCTCCCAGTGCGCGCTCGATTCGATGCCTTCGGCGATCACCTTCAGGCCGAGCTTCTTGCCCAGCTGCGTAATCAGTTCGGCAATGCGCGGGCCTTCCGGCGTATCGATCTGGTTGACGAAAGCACGGTCTATCTTGAGGCGGTCTACCGGGAGTTTTTCGAGATAGCTCAGCGACGAGAAGCCGGTGCCGAAATCGTCGATGGCGATCTGGATGCCGAGATGCTTCAAGGCCGCCAGGGTTTCCAGTATCGAACTTGCGCCGGACATGGTCATCGATTCGGTGATTTCCAGTTCGAGGTCGTTGGGCGAGAGGCCGCTTTCCTGCAAGGCGTCCTGCACCACCCGGACGAAATCGGTCTGGCGGAATTGCATGATCGAGACGTTGACCGCGATGCGCTCCGGTGCCATCTGCATCTGCTTGAGCTTCTTCATGGTGAAGCAAGCCGTGCGCAGAATCCAGGCACCCAGCGTGACGATCAAGCCCGAATGTTCGGCCAACGGGATGAAATCCATGGGCGGAATCATCGTGCCGTCTTCATTCCTCCAGCGCACCAGCACCTCGAGGCCAATGAAACGGCGCGTCACGAGGTCGACCTGGGGCTGGTAGGCAAGGAACAGGCGCTGCGTATCGAAAGCCTGGTGCAGATGCTGCATCATTTTGGCCCGTTCACGGATTTGCAACCCCATCTCGCGCGTAAACACGGTGTGATAGCCGCGTTGATGCACCTTGGTGCGCTTCAAGGCGATGCTGGCATCCTTCAACACGTCGGCGCCGCTCGCTTCGAAACCGTCGAGCAGCACCACGCCCATCGACACGACCACGGTGTGCGCGGTCGATTCGATCTCGAACGGCTCTTCGAACAGGCGGCGGATCCTTTCCGGGTCAAGCACATTGGCAGGGCCAAGCAAGCCGAACACGTCGCCCGAAATGCGCGCCAGGAAGACGTTGCCGCCGTAGCCGGCCTGCAGCCGCACGGCCACGGCTTTCAACAGCAAATCGCCGTAGACGTGGCCCAGCACGTCGTTTGTCTCGGCGAAATCGTCAATGTCGATCAGCACCACGACCTTGTT
>DASVLM010000738.1:0-1511 GCA_036384875.1 Noviherbaspirillum sp. | reverse complement strand
GAGCGCATTGCAGAAGGTAGGCGAGCCGACCGGCAGCCGGCCGTCGTAGATCTTGTCGATCCCGCGCAGCGACACGGTGAGCCCGATGTTCTGGATCAGGCCGACAAGGAAGGCATCGAGCGGATCGACCGGCTCGTCGCGCGCCAGGGTGCGGCAGGCGAATCCGCAGCGTTCCGATTGCAGCCACAGCCGCGGCGCCACCATGCGCGTAAAGGCGCCGGACTTGAGGTTGATGATGGGCTTGAAGGCAACGCCGGTGATCAGCTGGCGCAAACCGTCCTGGCCGAGGACGAGCACTGCATGGTCGATGCCGCCTATCGGTTTGCCAGGGTTGTAGGCAGCACTGTTGGCCATGCGCAGCACTTCCGCCACCAGCACCACGTCGCTCTCGATGGTGCTCGCCACTTCGGCGCTGGAGAAGTCGGGATTGCGCAGGCTTTGCAGCAGTTGCGGTATCACGCCCGGCATGCGTCGCACGAGGTGCGCGCCCGACTCGGCCGACTTCACCGTTTCATCGATTGCGGCAAGAATGTTGTCTTCGTTCCGGTTGGTAAAGACGTCGGGATGCTGTTCCGCTTCGAACAGCCAGCTTGAAAAAACGTAATCGACCTGGTCGCGCTGGCGCCACGGCACGGTGCTGATGCCGGGCGTGGCTTTCGGTGCTGTCGGCGCTTCAGGCGGCGATGCGAGCGCGGCTGGCGCTCGGCTGTTGGTGTTGTCCTGGAATAATTGCTTGATCCAATTGAGCATGGCGTCTGCGATGGTGTGCTTGTGCGGCAACTGTTGCTGTCTGCCAGCATTTAAGCACGACCCATCGCAGCCGTCGACTGCGGCCTATCGACAACGCGTTTGCCTCATACCCTGCGCTCGGTGGCGCGTGCCTGGTCGCTCACCATGTTGGCTTCCGCCGCTTGCAGCTGGAGACCGAGTTCCGTCATGTCGATGCCGGCACTCTCGATTTTCGGAAACAGTTGCTGCTCTTCCTTCTGCACATGCTGGATCACTGCATCAGAGAGTTGCTGGAACATGCGATCGCATTGCGGATCGCCCGGGTCCATGCCGCGAAGCTGCTCGATCATGCGCCGCACTTCGTTGTGCTCCTGCTCGCAGGAATCCACGAGCGCAGGATCGATGTGATGCACGCGTGGATAAAAAGCGGCTTCTTCCAGCGCGGTATGCATTTCCAGCAGGGACAGGATGCGCGGCCCGGCCTCCTGCTTTACCTCGATGTCTTGCGTGTTGAGATAGCGGTTGAACAGCTGCCGCACAAAGTCATGGTCCTTGATGAGCATCTGGAAAGGTTGGTCGGGGTTCATGCTGCCCGCGCTGCGTTGTTCGCCTGTTGTCATTCGAGTCTCCTGTCGAGGGAATGGGACTCTGGAGTTTAGAAGCCGCGAGGCGGATTGCAAGGACGGCTCAAGACAATTGATAGCACCAATGCCATGGCTCATAGATGAAGCCGTAGGTGTTACCGCGAGGATAGGACAAGGTGAAGCCGAAGCGGCCTGCAT
>DASVLM010000737.1:0-3434 GCA_036384875.1 Noviherbaspirillum sp. | reverse complement strand
TTAGACAGGCACAGGCACTCGGGTTCGACATTTGGACGGTTTGCTAACAATCCGTTACAACAAGGAGAACGGGCAACACCGGCGGCTTTCAATGGGCTCCATGCGACGAAAGCGTGCGATTGTTTTTCAGCAGTAAAGTCAATTGGTCGAACGGCAAAGGTTCGCTGAAGTAATACCCCTGCATCTCATCGCAACCGTTTTCACGCAGGAAGCCAAGCTGCTCTTCATTGGAAACTCCCTCCGCGATGACGCTGAGCCCGAGACTGTGGCCAAGCGAAATCACGGCGCGGGCAATGATGGCATCGTTCGGATCGGCGCCGATGTCGCGCACGAAAGACTTGTCGATCTTCAACCGATCGACAGGGAAGCGCTGCAGGTAGCTGAGGCTGGAATAGCCGGTGCCGAAATCGTCGATCGACAGCCGCAGCCCCATCTCTTTCAGTTCGCCCAATATATCGATCACTTCGACGGGATTGCGCATCACCAGGCTTTCCGTCAGTTCGAGTTCGAGATAGCGCGCGTCCAGTCCGGAAACCTGCAAGGCTTGCCGCACCAGGCGCACCAGCGTCTGCGCTTCGAACTGGCGCGCAGAAATATTGACGGCGACGTGCATCGAAGGCAGCCCCGCATCCTGCAGCGTGCGATTGTGCGAACACGCCGTATGCAGCACCCCCTCGCCGATCGGCACGATCAGCCCGGTCTCTTCGGCCAAAGGGATGAAGACGTCGGGCGGAATCGAGCCGCCGGACGCAGGATGCCAGCGCAGCAAAGCTTCCGCACCGACAATGCAGCCGCTGCGCAAATCCACCTTGGGCTGGTAGTGCAGCGTGAATTCGTCATGCGACAGCGCCTGCCGCAACTGTGCCTCCAGCGCAAAGCGCTCCATCACCCGCCGGTTCATGGATGGCGTGTAGAACTGCACGTTGTTGCGCCCGCGATCCTTGGCGCGGTACATCGCGGCGTCGGCATTCTTGAGCAACGTATCGATATCGCCGCCATCCTTCGGATAGCAACTCAAGCCGACGCTGCAGCTTACATAAAGCTTGTGGCCGCCGACTTCGAACGGCCGGTCCACCGCCTTCAGCATGCGCTCCATCAACGTTGCAACGCTGCGCTCATCCTTCTGCTCCACCAGCACGAAGGCAAACTCATCGCCGCCATAGCGCGCCACTGTGTCCTGGCCGCGCAAGCAACCGACCAGGCGTTCCGCCACGCATCTCAACAGTTCATCTCCGACGCTATGCCCAAGACTGTCGTTGACGAACTTGAAGTTGTCGAGGTCCATGAAACCGATGGCAATGAATGCGCCGTGACGCTCCGCGTAGGCGATCGCCTGGCGGATGCGATCCTTCAATACGTTCCGATTGGCGAGTTCGGTCAATGGATCGACATTGGCCTGCCGTTCCAGCTCCTTCTCGTAACGCTTGATCTCGGTGATGTCGTTCAGCACGCCGACGAAATGCGTCACCACGCCGTCCGGCGTGCGCACGGGAGCGATATGCACATCGTTCCAGAACAGCGCGCCGTCCTTCCGGTAATTGCGCAGTAGCGCACTGCCCTCCTCGCGCAGCCGAATGGCATCGCGCAAGGCCGACACTCCCGACTGCAGCCTGTCATCGTCCTGCAGGAAGCGGCAATTGCGTCCGACGACTTCGTCGACGGAATAGCCGGTCATCGTTTCAAACGCAGGGTTGACGTATTCGATATTGCCATCGAGGTCCGTGATGATGACCGCATTCAAGCTTGCCTCGATCGCGCGGTTGCGCAGGCGCAGCGACTCTTCCGAGCGGCGCCGCTCGGTGTTGTCGATTCCCATGCCGGCAATGCAGGTCTGCCCGCCGAGCTCGACGCGCGCGCCTGAGAAATAATACGGAACCCGCTTGCCGTCATGGGTGAGCAACTCGGCCTCGATTGATGCCGCGCCATTCGAGAGCACGCGCCTCATGCAGGACTGCACCGCCTCGCAATCCTCCTTGCTGCCGAAGAAATCGGACAGCGTCGCGCCGCGAACTTCATCGCCCGCCAGGCCGGTTATCGTTTGCAGGTTGCGGTTCCAGCGCAGCATGCGGCCTTCGCGATCAAGCACATAGAAGATGCCGGGCAGGCTGTCGATGATGGTTTGCGATGCGCTTGCTTCCCGGCTGCGCTCGGCTGCCTCTGCCTGGAGCCTGGACGCCGTTGCCGTCAGTTGCGCGGTGCGCTCGGCAATGCGCGCCTCCAGTTCGGCATTCGCTGTCGCAAGCTGGGCACGTCCGGCATCGCGCTCCGCCACTGCTGCCGTGAGCTTTGCCAGGCTGTCGCGCAATTCAAGCTGGTTCACGACTTCCTGTGCAAGAATGATCAAGGCATCGCACTGCTCGCGGGAAATCGTGCGTGGTACACGGTCCATGACAGCAAGCGTGCCCAGCACGAAATTGTCGCGCGTTACCAGGGGCGCACCGGCGTAGAAGCGCAGGTGCGGGTCGCTTGTCACCAGCGGATTGTCGCGAAAGCGCGCATCCGCCAGGGCATCGTTGACGACGAACAAACCCTGCCCGCGGATGGCATGGTCGCAGAACGCGATATCCCGCGCCGTCTCGGCAACATCGAGTCCAACCCTCGCCTTGAACCATTGCCGGTTGCGATCGATCAAGGTCACCACCGCGATCGGCATGGCACAGATCATCGCCGCCAGGCGCGCAATATCGTCGAACCCCGATTCCGGCCCTGTATCCAGGATATGAAGGCGCATGAGCGCCTCCAGGCGCGCTTCCTCTTGGGTTGCGCTGCTCATGTCCATATCTGTCTCCGCTGATGCGGGTCGTGCGATTTCGTAACGGCCTGCATCATAAAAATTCGACATCAACGCGGGTTCGACGCGCGGCGGGTTCCAATTGTTCGCATGCTGTCGCGAATTCCTCGCGGAATATGCATGCCCATGGAGAAAAATGAAACTTCCCGGCTTTGAGAGGTGTACCATGAAGCCGTGCGGCACCATTCCGCACAGCCATTTCATTCACCATCATCCGAATTTATGGAACACCACGTAGTCGACGCACTCATCTCTCCCGAAGGTCGCCTGGATATCCTGTCGAAGTCCGAAGTTGCCAGGCTGCTCGATACCAGCCAGGGCGGCCTGTACAACGTATTCCGCAGCTGCTCGCTGGCCGTGCTCAACTGCGGCAGCCCGCTCGACGACGGAAAGGAACTGCTAGAACGCTACAAGTCCTTTTCCATCAGCATCATCCAGCGCGAACGCGGCATCAAGCTCGACATCAAGGGTGCGCCGGCGCATGCTTTCGTCGACGGCGAAATGATCAAGGGCATCCACGAACACCTGTTCGCGGTGCTGCGCGACATCATCTACGTCAACGATGAAATCATCGGCAACCCGAAGTTCGACCTTTCCACTTCGGAAGGCATCACCGACGCGGTCTTCCACATCCTGCGCAACG
>DASVLM010000736.1:0-3463 GCA_036384875.1 Noviherbaspirillum sp. | reverse complement strand
GCACGAGCGGCTCGATGCGATTCTCGCCGCGCTGCCGCAGCAGATCGGCAACGTATCGGAAGGCAGGACGGAAGCCGCACGCCAGCTCAAGGAAGTGGTGTCGTCCTTCAAGGACAACATCGCCAGCACCGACAGGCTGGTTGATGAGCGTCTCTCGCTCGAGGAACGCAAGCAGGATCTGCTGAACCAGTCCGGAGAACTGCAGCGCCGTTTCCTCGCCGCGATCGATCCGGTCATCACGGCGGCAAATGCCGACTTGCTCGCTGCCGCGCGCCGCGTATCGGTCAGCAGCGGGGCGGCGGTGCACGGCTTGATCGACAAGGAATTCGCGACGCTGCAGTCGCTCCTGCAGGCGCGCGCCAGCGCATTCCGTGTTGCCGCCGAAAGCGGTGCGTCGGGGGAACAGGCGATGCGGCGCGCGGTGTTCGATGTGGAGCGCGCGCTCGACGGCCTCGATGGCGCGGCGCTCGACCAGGGCCGCAAAGTGGTCGTGGCGGCGCGGCCCTTGTTGTCGGGTGCGCAGGCAGACCCGGCGCGCGTGGCGGCCGTGCGGCGCGCAGTGGCCGACTTCGACGCCATGCTCAGCCCGTTGATCCAGCGCTCGACGTTGCAGATGGTGTCCAAGAGCGACGTCATCACGACCGACGCAACCAATGCTGTCGTGCTGCTGGTTGCCGAGCAAGTGGCATCGGTCAGCGCGGCATTGCGCCTGCAGGGCGACGGCAACCTCGTTGCCAGCCTCATCGGCCAGGCGGCGAATGCGAAATCGGGTGTGCAGCTGGCCGGCATATCGAAGGTATTCGGCGATACCGTGCAAGCCATGAAAAAGGCGCGCGGCGAGTTGCGCATCGTTGCCAACCTCGGCGAAGTCGACGCCGCGATGACTGCGTTGCAGCAGCTGGCTGAAGGCGAGAGCGGCGTGTTCGAGGTGCGCTATCGCCAGCTCGCGCTGGGCGAGACCTCGCAAAGCCTGCTCGACAGCAATCGCGTCATCACGCAGAAGCTGTCGAGTGCGGTGCAGAACATCACTGACGATATCGGCAAGAACCTGGACGGGGAAATCGCCAACGTCGAACTGCGGCTCAATCGCAGTACCTGGCTGCTGGTGGCGATGGCATTGTTCAGCCTCGTGATTTCCGTTGCGCTCGGCTACGTGTATGTCGGACGTCGCATTGCGCGGCGCCTGACCGAGCTTTCCGACACCATGCGCACCATCGCCGGCGGCAAGCTCGACGTTGCCATCCCCACCGGCGGGCATGACGAGATTTCCGCCATGGCACGCTCGCTCACCATCTTCCGCCAGGCGATGGAAGACGTCGACAAGCGCACCGCCGAAGCCGAGGCCGCGCACAGGAGGCTGGTGGACATGACCGACCGCCTGCCGCTCGCGGTGATGCAATACCGTGTGTCGGAGGATGGCGGCGGCGAGTATGTGTTCGTCGGCAAGAGCGTGCGGCAGATACTCGGTGTGCATGCCGCAAACATCCTCGCCGACAAGGCGACACGCTGGCGCAATGTGCTGGAAGAAGACCGCGAGGCTGCGCTGGCGATCATCAGTCGCGGCCTGGAACTGCACCTGCCGATCGAATACCACCAGCGCGTCCGGGTCGACGGCCGCATCCGCTGGGTCTATACCCACACTGTGCCGTCCAGGATGCCTGATGGCACATGGGTCTGGAACGGCTTCTGGATGGACGTGACGGAGTCGCGCGAGCAGGCGGAAGAATTGCGCGTCGCCAAGGAACTGGCGGAAGCCGCGACGCGATCGAAGTCGCTCTTCCTCGCCAACATGAGCCACGAAATCCGCACGCCGATGAACGCCATCATCGGCTTGTCGCACCTGGCGCTGAAGATGGAACTGGATGCCAAGCAGCGCGACTACGTTGCCAAGATCTACAACGCCGGCACGTCGCTCCTGGGCATCATTAACGACATCCTCGATTTCTCCAAGATCGAAGCAGGCAAGCTGAATATCGAACACAGCAGCTTCGTGCTCGACCGCACGATGGACAGCGTCACCACGGTGATTGGCCAGAAAGTGACGGACAAGGGACTGGAATTGATCTTCGACGTGCCGCAGGACGTGCCGCAGCATCTCGTCGGCGACCCGTTGCGGCTGGAGCAGATCCTCACCAACCTGATCGGCAATGCCGTCAAGTTCACCGAGCGCGGCGAGGTGATGATGAAGGTGGAGTGGCTGGAAAACACCGGCGCGCAGGTGAAGCTCAAGTTCTCGGTCAGCGATACCGGCATCGGCATGACGCCGGAGCAGACGCAGGGCCTGTTCCAGGCATTCAGCCAGGCTGACGGTTCGATCACCCGCAAGTACGGCGGCACAGGTCTCGGACTGGCGATCTGCAAGCGGCTGGTGGAAATGATGGGCGGCACGATCTGGGTACACAGCGAACCGGGTGCCGGCAGCGTCTTTAGCTTCACCGCCTGGTTCGGCCTCGGCCAGGACGACCGGCCGCATCGCAAGATCGATGGCGTCAAAGGCTTGCGCGTGCTGGTGGTGGACGACAATGCCGACGCGCGCCGCGTGCTGGCAGGTCATTGTGCGACGCTGCCGCTGCTGGTCGACGAAGCAGTCTCGGGCCGCACGGCGCTGGAAGCAGTGCGCGAGGCGGAAGCGGTGGAGCGGCCGTACCGGCTGGTACTGCTCGACTGGTCGATGCCGGACATGAACGGCATCGACACCGCACGTGCCATCAAGTACGACGCCGGGCTTGCCGAGCCGCCGGCAGTGGTGATGGTCACCGCTTTCGGCCGCGAGGACGTGCGGGAAGAAGCAAGCAAGGTGCCGCTCGAAGGTTTCCTCACCAAGCCGGTCAGCGCCTCGACGCTCGTCGATACGCTGGTCGAGCTATACGGACGTGTCGCGCAACCGGCGCCGGCGAGCAGCCAGCGGCAGGTGCGGCTGGACGGCCTGCGGGTGCTGTTGGTGGAAGACAACGCCGTCAACCAGATGATCGGCAGCGAATTGCTTTCCAGTGCAGGCGTGATCGTGGAAGTGGCCGACAATGGCCGCATCGCGGTCGACAGGCTGCGCTCGGGCGCGCAGTTCGACATCGTGCTGATGGACCTGCAGATGCCGGAAATGGACGGCTACGCGGCGACGATTGCGCTGCGCAAGGAGGCGCGCTTCGACAGCCTGCCCATCATCGCCATGACGGCGCATGCGATGGCGGAGGAGCGCGAACGCTGCATCGATTCGGGAATGAACGATCATCTTTCCAAGCCGATCGACCCGGACTTGCTATTCGCCACGCTTGCGCGCTGGGACCGGCGCAAGGATCGCAGCCAGGCTCAAGAGCAATCCCCGGCTGTATCGGCATCGGCGCAGGTATTCGCATCAGGCACGCAGTCGCTGGAACAGGCGGCGCAGCAGAACCAGCTGGAGACAATGAGCGAATTGCTGGACAGTGCCGATGCGCTGCGCCGTGTCGGCGGCAACTTGGCGCTC
>DASVLM010000735.1:0-3196 GCA_036384875.1 Noviherbaspirillum sp. | reverse complement strand
AGCCGGCGAAGTACCTGCCGGAACTGGCCAAGATCAACTACAAGGGCGTGACCGGCAACATCGCCTTCGACAGCAAGGGCGACATCAAGGAAGGCACGCTGACCCTGTACACCTACAAGGGCGGCAAGCGCCAGCAAATCGCTGTGACGAAGTAATTCGACGCATGCAAGTAAAAACCCCGGTTTCGACCGGGGTTTTTTATTGCCTCATTCCGGAGCGCATAAAACAAAAGGCGCCCTTTCGAGCGCCTTGTTGTGTGCGAGAGCAGCTGATTATTTCAGCGACAGCACCCACTTCACCAGCGTGCGCGCTTCTGCTTCATTGACCTGGGTATTGGCCGGCATGGGAACCGGGCCCCACACGCCGCTGCCGCCCTTCATGACCTTCTGGACCAGCTTGTCTTCCGCGGTCTTGTCGCCGGCGTATTTCTTGGCAACATCCTTGAATGCGGGACCGACAACCTTGTTGTCGACGGAGTGGCAAGTCAGGCAGTTTTTCGATTTTGCGAGATCAGCATTTGCCATGGCAACATTGGATGCCAACGCGCCCACTGCCAGGAAAACCAACAAAGAACGTTTCATTACTCTCTCCAAAAGAATGGCGACCGCCGCCATTTTAACTTGATTGCAAGATCTGCTGCAGACCGTTAAGCCATCCAACGGAGAAATAGCAACAGTGGTTGACGGCAGGCATTCACCGTTACAATCGTTGAATTGAATTCGGGAAAAGGTGCCGCCATGCTCCTCATCATTGCCATTGTCGTGTTGTCCATTCTTCGCTATTTCGAAGTCGGCCCCTTCGCTTCCGTTTCGTGGTGGTGGATTGTCGGCTTGTTTGCTGTCGCTTTCATCTGGTTCGAATTCATCGAACGCATGCTTGGGCTGGACAAGCGCAAGTCGCACGAGGCGCTTGAGAAAGCGCGCAAGGAACGCGTCAAGAATACCTTCAAATGAAAAACGGGGCACTTGGCCCCGTTTCCTTTTTACAGCAACAAGTTAACGCTTCAACTGCGACAAGTCGCGCACCGCGCCGCGATCCGCAGACGTCGCCAATGCAGCATACGCCTGCAGTGCCTGCGACACCACACGCTCGCGGTTGACCGGCTTCCAGGCCTTGTCACCCTTCGCTTCCATCGCCGCACGACGCTGCGCCAGCTCGGCATCGCTGATCTTCAGGTGGATGCGGCGTTCCGGGATGTCGATTTCGATGATGTCGCCGTCTTCCACCAGGCCGATGGAACCGCCCTCTGCCGCTTCCGGCGAGGCATGGCCGATCACCAGGCCGGAGGAGCCGCCGGAGAAGCGGCCGTCGGTGAACAACGCGCATGCCTTGCCCAGACCCTTGGACTTGATGTACGAGGTCGGATACAGCATTTCCTGCATACCGGGACCGCCCTTCGGGCCTTCGTAGCGAATGATGACGACGTCGCCTTCCTTCACCACGTCGCCAAGAATGCCTTCCACCGCATCGTCCTGGCTTTCAAATACGCGCGCCTTGCCGGTGAACTTCAGGATGCTTTCATCGACGCCCGCGGTCTTCACGATGCAGCCCTTCTCCGCCAGGTTGCCGTAGAGGACAGCCAGGCCGCCATCCTGTGAGTAAGCGTGCGCCTTGTCGCGGATGCAACCTTCGGCGCGGTCGTTGTCGAGCTTGTCGAAACGCTTGTCCTGCGAAAACGCGGTCTGCGTCGGCACGCCGCCGGGAGCGGCGAGGAAACGCTTGTGCACCGCTTCGTCGCTGGTGCGTATGATGTCGTTGTTCGCGATGGAGTCGGCCATCGTCTTGCTGTGCACGGTCGTCACACTGGTATCGAGCAAGCCGGCGCGGTCGAGTTCGCCGAGGATGCCGACGATGCCGCCGGCGCGATGCACGTCTTCGATGTGGTACTTCTGCGTCGCGGGCGCGACCTTGCACAGGCAGGGCACCTTGCGCGAGATGCGGTCGATGTCGGCCATCGTGAAATCGACGCCGGCTTCCTGTGCGGCGGCCAACAGGTGCAGCACGGTGTTGGTGGAGCCGCCCATGGAAACGTCGAGTGCCATCGCATTCTCGAACGCCGTCTTGGTGGCGATGTTGCGCGGCAGGATGGAGGCGTCGTCCTGCTCGTAGTAACGCTTGGCGAGTTCGACCACGAGGCGGCCTGCGCGCAGGAACAACTCCTTGCGATCGGCATGCGTGGCGACGATGGTGCCGTTGCCCGGCAGCGAGAGGCCGAGCGCTTCGGTCAGGCAGTTCATCGAGTTGGCGGTGAACATGCCGGAGCAGGAACCGCAGGTCGGGCAGGCGGAACGCTCGATGTTGGCGACCTGCGCATCGGACACCGTCGGGTCGCCGGCCTGGATCATCGCATCGATCAGGTCGACCTTGATGATCTTCTGCGAACCTTCCTGCTTGCCGTGCAGTGCCTCGATCACCTTGCCCGCTTCCATCGGGCCGCCGGAGACGAAGACGACCGGAATGTTCAGGCGCATGGCGGCCATCAGCATGCCGGGGGTGATCTTGTCGCAGTTGGAGATGCAGACCATCGCATCGGCGCAATGCGCGTTGACCATGTATTCGACCGAGTCGGCGATCAATTCGCGCGAAGGCAGCGAGTACAGCATGCCGCCGTGGCCCATGGCGATACCGTCATCAACCGCGATGGTATTGAATTCCTTGGCGACACCGCCCGCCGCTTCGATCTCGCGCGCAACCAGCTGGCCGAGGTCTTTCAGGTGCACGTGGCCGGGCACGAACTGGGTGAAGGAATTGACCACAGCGATGATCGGCTTTTCAAAATCGCCATCCTTCATGCCGGTGGCACGCCAGAGGGCGCGCGCGCCGGCCATGTTGCGGCCGTGGGTGGTGGTGCGGGAGCGATAGGCCGGCATGGGCGTGTGTCCTTAAACGTTTGGAGGCGTTGGCGCCCCGGAGGGCGATGTCTAGCGCCGGCCTTGCGGTTAGGCCAGCCGTTCAGGTGCGGGGGTGGTTTGCGATCGGGTATGCTTCCGGGCTAGAGGGGTGGAATCGCCCACCATAGGAGATCGTCACCCCCATGCCCGTGCTGTCCGACCGCTGGATCCGTCAGATGGCGCAGGAACACGGCATGATCGAGCCGATCGTCGAAGCGCAGAAGCGAGACGGCGTCATCAGCTACGGGCTGTCGAGCTATGGCTACGATGCGCGCATTGCCGATGAGTTCAAGATTTTCACCAAT
>DASVLM010000734.1:0-4646 GCA_036384875.1 Noviherbaspirillum sp. | reverse complement strand
TTCGTCGGTGCCGGAAGCGCGCACGTTGGTCAGCTGCTTGCCCTTGATGGGATTCACCACCAGGTCATTGTCGCGCGAGTGGATGCCGATGATCATGCCTTCATACACCGGCGTGTTGTGCTCGACGAACATGCGGCCGCGGTCCTGCAGCTTCCACAACGCATACGCGACTGCCGCGCCGTCGTCCTGCGAAATCAGCACACCGTTGCGGCGGCCGGCGAGTTCCGGCTTGTTCGCGTCGACAGGCGAGTACTCGTCGAAAATGTGGCTCATCAAGCCGGTACCACGCGTCAGCGTCATGAACTCCGACTGGAAGCCGATCAGGCCGCGCGCCGGAATACGGTACTCAAGGCGCACACGACCCTTGCCGTCAGGTTCCATGTTCTGCAGGTCGCCACGACGGCGGCCCAGTTCTTCCATCACGCCGCCCTGATGGGCGTCTTCCACGTCAACAGTGAGTAGCTCGTACGGCTCGCATTTGACGCCGTCGATTTCCTTGAACACCACGCGCGGACGCGACACAGCCAGCTCGTAACCTTCGCGGCGCATGTTTTCCAGAAGAATGGTCAAGTGCAATTCGCCACGGCCCGACACTTCGAATGTCGTATCGTCGCCGGTGTCGGTGACACGCAGCGCCACGTTGGCCTTGAGTTCACGATCAAGACGGTCGCGGATCTGGCGGCTGGTGACGAACTTGCCTTCACGGCCGGCCAGCGGAGAGTTGTTGACGAGGAAGTTCATCGTCAGTGTCGGTTCATCCACCTTCAGCATCGGCAGCGCATCCGGCGTGTCCGGCGCACACAGGGTGCTGCCGATGCCGATATCTTCGATACCGTTGATCAGCACGATGTCGCCCGCCTGAGCTTCATCGACCAGCTGGCGCTCCAGGCCCTTGAACTTCAGCACCTGGTTGATGCGCGCCTTGATCGGCGTGGAGTCCGGACCGTTCAGCACGATCACATCCTGCAGTGCCTTTACGCGACCGCGCTTGATACGGCCGATGCCGATCTTGCCGACGTAGGAGGAGTAATCCAGCGAAGAAATCTGGAGCTGCAGCGGACCATCTGGATCGTCATCGCGCACCGGCACGTGTTCCAGCACAGCATCAAACAGCGGCTTCATCGTGCCTTCGCGCACCGTCGGGTCGAGGCTGGCGTAACCGTTCAGCGCCGAGGCGTACACCACCGGGAAATCGAGCTGCTCTTCGGTTGCGCCCAGCTTGTCGAAGAGTTCGAAGGTCGCATTGATCACCCAGTCAGGACGCGCGCCCGGACGGTCGATCTTGTTCACCACCACGATAGGCTTCAGGCCGAGGCCGAGTGCCTTGCGCGTGACAAAACGCGTCTGCGGCATCGGGCCTTCGACCGCATCCACCAGTAGCAGCACCGAGTCCACCATCGACAGCACGCGCTCCACTTCGCCGCCGAAGTCGGCGTGACCGGGCGTGTCAACGATGTTGATGTGCGTGCCTTCGTACTCCACCGCGCAATTCTTCGCCAGGATGGTGATGCCGCGTTCCTTTTCCAGGTCGTTGGAATCCATCACGCGGTTGTCCACTTGCTGGTTCTCGCGGAAGGTGCCCGACTGGCGAAGCAACTGGTCGACCAGCGTGGTTTTGCCATGGTCGACGTGAGCGATGATGGCGATGTTGCGCAAAGCGCGTTTGGTGTTTGACATGGGAGTGCAGTGCTGATGCGGAAAACCGAAAAGTATAGCATGCCGTATCGCAAAATTCAGAAAAAATCCTTGATTTTCAAGGGCTTGGTTACGGTACGGCAATTCGGATAGGATAACGATCCTTCAACTTTTCACCAGCTTATCGACTGCCCATGACAAGCCGATTACTTTCCCTGTTTTTTTCTCGCTGGTGGCCACCTGCGCCCAGGTGAATATGACGAATTCCTGAGCAGTCGGCATCAATCAGCCGCAGTTGAGGTCTTGTCCGACTGACAAGTTCAACCGGCAGATGAGCGCGTCCTACCACCAAATGATGCAGGGCGCTGCGCAAAAACATGCGTTGAACCAGGATCAGGCAATGGTGGCGCGGGTGCGGGGCATTGCCCACCGCCTGATTCCGCAGACAGCGGCGTTCCGGCCCGATGCGCCGCGATGGAAATGGGAAGTGAATTTACTCACTTCCAACAAGTGACATACCGAAGTACGCCTACCTGCTGCCGAACAGCCGCGAGCACGCATCCTTCGCACGTGTCGCGAATCGCCGACCTGGGAATGAACAGCGCGAAGGTACTGCTGTTGTATGAACTCGCCAGAAGATGAAAGCCGACCCGGTTACCCACGAAGTCATCCGGCATGAGACGTTCGCCATGCCGACCGATGAATCTTCGTGTTGCTTGCTATTGAGTGGAAATCAACCGTTCAGGCGCCAACACGCCGTACTCCTGCAATTGCGCGGTTCCCAGCAAGCGTCTGTCGGCTTCGCGATAAACGCGTACCCGGCCGTTCATCTGTGGATACGTTGATATCCCTGCTTTGCCAAGCGCCAGTCGCTGGCCGTGCAAAAAGCGAGCCGCCAGTTCTTCCGGCAATACAAGCGAAGGAAAAGTCGTCAGCAAGGCGTCGACCGGTGCAAGAAGTTTCTCCCGCTCGGCTTCCAGAGTTTCTGCCAGCATGTCGACCGTTACTGCACCATCGAGCGTGAGCGCGCCGACCTGGGTTCGGCGCAAGGCCTGCAAATGCGCGCCGCAACCCAGTGCCGCACCGATATCCTCGCCCAAGACCCGCACATACGTTCCCTTGCTGCATCGAACTCGCAGCATAAGATATGGCGCTCTGTATTCGAGCAGATCCAACTGGTGGATAGTGACACGTCGCGCTTCACGTTCGAGCACCACTCCGGCCCGGGCATATTCGTAAAGCGGCTTGCCGTCGCGCTTGAGCGCGGAATGCATGGGCGGCACCTGCTCGATCTCGCCACGGAATTGCGCCAGCACCTGTTCGATACGCTCAGCGCTCACCTCCACAGGCAATGTTTCCAATACCTCACCTTCGGTATCGGCAGTCGTCGTCCGCACGCCAAGATGCACTACGGTTTCATAGGTCTTGTCGGCTTCGAGCAGATCCTGTGCGAACTTCGTCGCTTCACCAAAACACAAAGGCAGGAGTCCCGTTGCAAACGGATCGAGTGTCCCCGTGTGGCCTGCCTTCTGTGCATTAAGCAAGCGCTTCGCCTTGATCAGCACGTCGTTGCTTGAATGGCTCGCAGTCTTGTCCAGTAACAGCACACCGTGCACTGGCACACGCATTTTCTTGGGCATTGCTTGCGCCATATCGTTCTTCTGAAAATGTAGAAATGCCGCCGACGCGAATTCAGCCTTCCGCATCCTTCGCACGCATTGAATTCGCTTCGTCGATCAGCTTCGACAACTCCATGCCGCGTGATGTGGAAGTGTCGTGCACAAAATGCAGCTCGGGAATAGTGTGGATGGTGAGTCGGCGTCCGAGCTGGCCGCGAATGAAGCCTGACGCCTTATGCAAGCCGGACAGTGTGTTCTGCACAGCTTCCGGATTGTCGACCAGAGTCGTGAAGAACACCTTGGCATGCGCGTAGTCAGGGGTGACCTGCACTTCGGTGATGGTGATCATGCCGACGCGCGGATCCTTCAGCTCGAATGCGATGATCTCGGCGAGATCGCGCTGGATCTGGTCTGCAACGCGAATGCCGCGACCGGGAATGGATTTGCTGTGTTTAGCCATGATGATGCGACTCCAAAAAAACATGGCCCAGATGGAGTTTTGCGAATCCAGGGCCTAGGCAAGCAGCCCGGATTCAGTTTCACTCCATCCGGGCCATTCGTACTTCCGCCCGCCTCAATCGGCTTACAGCGTGCGTGCAACCTCTTGCACTTCAAAGACTTCGAGCTGGTCGCCTTCCTTGATGTCGTTGAAGTTCTTCAGCGACAGACCGCACTCGAAGCCAGACTTGACTTCACGCACGTCGTCCTTGAAGCGCTTGAGCGAATCAAGTTCGCCGGTCCAGATTACGACATTGTCGCGTAGCAGGCGCACCGAAGCGCCTCGCTTGACCAAGCCTTCCAGCACATAGCAACCGGCGATAGAGCCGACTTTGCTGACATGGAATACCTGGCGGATCTCGACGAGGCCAAGTGACTGTTCGCGCTTTTCCGGCGCCAGCATGCCCGACATCGCTGCCTTGATGTCATCTACTGCGTCGTAAATGATGTTGTAGTAACGAATGTCGATACCGCTGGACTCGGCGAGCTTGCGTGCCGACGCATCGGCACGCGTGTTGAAGCCGATGATGACGGCCTTCGATGCCATTGCCAGGTTGACGTCAGACTCGCTGATGCCACCCACTGCCGCATGCACGATCTGTACGCGCACTTCTTCGGTCGACAGCTTTTGCATCGAGTGCACAAGCGCTTCCTGCGAGCCCTGAACGTCGGCCTTGATAATCAGCGGGAGATTCTTCACTTCACCTTCGGCCATCTGCTCGAACATGTTCTCCAGCTTCGCAGCCTGCTGCTTAGCCAGCTTGACGTCGCGGAACTTGCCCTGACGGAACAATGCGATTTCCCGCGCCTTGCGCTCGTCAGCCATAACCATGACTTCCTCGCCGGCCGCCGGAACTTCCGTCAGGCCCTGGATTTCGACCGGGATCGAAGGAC
>DASVLM010000733.1:0-3915 GCA_036384875.1 Noviherbaspirillum sp. | reverse complement strand
ATTGGTGAATCGAGCAGGAAATAGAGCTGCAGATCCGCATGCGAGTCCTGCAAGCGGCCGGCACGTTCGATATCGATCTCGCCGATCAGCTGGTTCGCCACGATGATCTTGCGCAAGCCGAGTTCGACGCAGAGGCCAACTTGCTGCATGTTGGCCAGCGTCATGCCCCAAGCCCCGGCCTCCAGTTGCCGGTCGAACAACTGGGGCGCCATGGTCGTTTTTCCGTGCGGTGCCAGAAGAACACCGGATGCAGCGGTGAAATCCGCCATCCAGCGCAAGTTGTGCTCCAGGGCGCTCTGCTTGAGCACGGCAATGGGAAAAGGCAGGTCGCCGCGCAAGATGTTCCATCCGCGGGCGCCAATATCGCGCAACGCGCAGGGCGGCGCGTCGTAGGGATAACCTTTGAGCTGGTTGTCGAGCAATGCGGAGTCGATTCTGGTCAGGTCTAGCATGGGAGTATCGTTGTCGTCGTGCAGGAATGACCCAATGGTATCCGGATTCCGAAAACCTGCCAGGCGGGCAAGATAGGGGGCAAGATGCGGGGCAAAAAAAAACCGCCGTACTTGCAAACGGCGGTTAAAAATCCACTCAGGGAGGAGGTGGAGAGGAGACAACGATTGCATTGTGCGCCGGCAAACTTAAGACAGCCTTAAACTGCTGGAGTACAGCCGGGATTTTTCATGTTTTCCTCTCGCACCGCGCCGCATCCTTAGCCTTAAGCAAGCTTTAAGTCTCGGCCATTAATATCCTTCTCAGTGCTGTCTCCTCCCCCTCTCTGTAAGAGGATTTGCCCGCGGACTGGATGCCGCGGGCTTTTTTTTGTCCCGATTCAACGCGCTTCAGGAACCGCACCGGCTCCGCCGAACTCTTGTTCCTTCTGGGCTTATACTTTTTCCATTCTTGCCCGGAACGCCTCCCTGAACCGCGCACCAATCAAATCGACCAACGCCGATCGTCATGCCCGACACCGCCAACGCCACGCAAAAGCCGGACTCAGCATCGCTGAACATTCTGCTCTGGATCGCGGCGGTCGGTTTCTTCATGCAAACGCTGGACGCGACCATCGTCAACACAGCGTTGCCGGCGATGGCGCGCAGCCTCGGCGAAAGCCCGCTGCGCATGCAGGCCGTCGTGATTTCCTATGCACTGGCCATGGCGATGCTGATCCCCGCGTCCGGCTGGCTGGCAGACCGCTTCGGCACGCGCAAGGTCTTTTTTTCGGCGCTGGTCCTGTTCGGCATCGGTTCGCTGCTGTGCGCCTATTCGCCCAGCCTGCCGTATCTCGTGGCGTCACGCGTGATCCAGGGCTTGGGTGGCGCGATGCTGCTGCCGGTCGGCAGGCTGGCGGTGCTGCGTGCTTTCCCGCGCGAGAAATTCCTGCAGGCAATGAGCCTCGTGACCATTCCCGGCCTGCTCGGCCCGCTGATCGGTCCGACGCTGGGCGGCTGGCTGGTGGAATACGCCAGCTGGCACTGGATCTTCCTGATCAACGTGCCAATCGGCATCATCGGTTGCATCGCCACGGCGCGCTACATGCCTGATTTCCGCACCGCATCGCTTTCCCGGTTCGACATGGTCGGATACCTGCTGCTGGCAATCAGCATGACCTCGATCTCACTCTCGCTCGACGGCATGTCCGAACTCGCCATGCGGCATGCCACTGTCCTTCTGCTGCTGATTCTCGGGCTGGTGTGCCTGGCGGCGTACTGGCTGCGCGCGGCAAGGCGGCCCGATCCGCTGTTTCCTCTCGCATTATTCAAAGTCAACAGCTTCAGCGTGGGTATTCTCGGCAATTTGTTTGCGCGCATCGGCAGCGGCTGCATGCCTTTCCTCATCCCGCTGCTGCTGCAACTGACGTTGGGGTTCACGCCGTTGCAGGCCGGCCTGATGATGGTACCGGTGGCGATCGCCGGCATCTTCGTCAAGCGCATGGGCACGCCGCTCATCGAGCGCTTCGGGTATCGCCGCGTGCTGCTGGTCAACACCGTTCTGGTCGGCCTGGCCATATGCAGCTTTGCGCTGGTTTCCCCGAACGAGCCGCTATGGGTACGGCTGCTTCAGCTGACAATCTTCGGCGCAGTGAACTCGATGCAATTCACCGCCATGAATACGCTGGCGTTGAAAGATCTGGAAGGGGGGCTCGCCAGCAGCGGCAACGGCTTGCTGTCGATGGTGATGATGCTGTCCATGAGCCTCGGCGTGGCTGCGGCCGGCGCCCTGCTATCGGCCTTCGTCGAGTTTTTCAAAGACAAGGCGCACCCGCTTTCGGCGTTCCACGGCACCTTCATCTGCATGGGGCTGATTACCGCGATGTCGGCATTCATCTTTGCCCAGCTCGCTCCCGGAGCGGATGACCGCCCGGGGAACGAGCAGAATGCCGATACCGCGAACCGAAGCGCGGCCTGAAACCGCGCTGCCTCGGTTTTATTTCCCGGTCGACTTCGATTGCGTGTTGCTGTCGCTCTTGCTTTCGCTTTTACTCTTGCTCTTGCCGGCCGCCTTGTCGGACTTTGCCGCCTGCTTCGACTCCTTGCTTTCAGTGGAAGCAGCAGCGCCGGGTTTCGATTGCCCGTTCACGGTCAAGCCCGCTGCAGACAACTTGCTGCTGTTCTTGTCGCCGATACCCTTCACGCGCTTCTCGAAGTCGTTCCAGTCCTTGTAAGCGCCGCCTTTCGTGCGCTCGTCGAGGATGCGCTTGGACATGACCGGGCCGATGCCCTTGACGCCATCCAGTGCGGCCTGGTCGGCCTTGTTGACGTCGACGTCGGCAAAGGCAAGTCCCATGCTGACGATCAGTGTGGCGAATGCTAAAAGAATCTTCCTGAACATGCCGATCTCTCCTTCATCCGGTTGTTGGCCAGCACGCAAATCGGCTGGAATCAAGGCATGGTAAAGCCGGAATGAAGGAGAACAATCTGTTGCAGATCAATCACGATAGCGATTGGCGCACAGTGTTGCTCGGCGCCAATCGCTGCAGTCGATTACCCGATCAACAAGCGGCGTCCGTTTGCCCCCAGTGCCGGTGAACGCGCTTCTTCCGCATGCACAAGGGAAACGCCGGAAGCGTTCTCAGCCCCGTCTTCCAATCTGAAAACACCGACGACCTGTTCCAGTGTGGCCGCCTGGTCCTGCAACGACTGCGCAGCCGAGGCTGCCTCTTCGACCAGCGCGGCATTCTGCTGCGTAACGGCGTCCATTGCCATGAGCGCATCGTTGACCTGCTCGATGCCGGCAGTCTGTTCATTGCTGGCGGCAGTGATTTCTCCAATGATGTCGGTAACGTGCTTGATGCTCTCGACAATTTCATTCATGGTGGCGCCCGCGTGATGAACCAGCCTGGTGCCGGCGTCGACTTTTTCCACCGAGTCGCCGATCAATGACTTGATCTCCTTGGCGGCCGCAGCCGAACGCTGCGCGAGGCTGCGCACTTCTGTCGCGACCACTGCAAAACCGCGCCCCTGTTCTCCGGCACGCGCCGCCTCCACCGCGGCGTTCAACGCCAGGATATTGGTCTGGAACGCAATGCTGTCGATCACACTGATGATGTCGACGATTTTCCGGGACGATGCATTGATCGACTCCATGGTATCGACTACCTGCCGCACGGCGGCGCCGCCTTTGGTCGCGACTTCGGAGGCGGACATCGCAAGCTGGTTCGCCTCCGAAGCATGATCGGCGTTCTGCCTGACCGCAGACGTCAGCTTTTCCATGGACGAGGATGTTTCGTCCAGCGACTTCGCCTGCAGGTCGGTACGCGTTGCCAGGTCCCGGTTGCCGTCAGCGATATTGCTCGATGCGCCGAAGATGGTGTCGGTACCCTCGCGCACTCTTCCCACCATCTGCACCAGGCTGCCGTTCATATCCTTCAGTGCCTGCAGCAGCCGGCCCATCTCATTGGCCGATTTGACTTCGATT
>DASVLM010000732.1:0-3447 GCA_036384875.1 Noviherbaspirillum sp. | reverse complement strand
CATCGTTTTGCTCCTTCGTGAAGAGCGGAGCAGTCCCTGGCCGGGATCTGCCCCGCCGGGGTTGATGAAGGCCGTTTCCGGCCGCAGTGAATTCGGCTTAGCCGAAGAGATTTAACCGAAACTGATCACCGACAGAGGGTTTAATTCTGTCGAGAGCAGACCTCATCCAATTGGACATTTCTACAGATCGATGTGCAATCGTGTTTGATACACCGGCTTTGTGAGACTTTATCCGAGCGCCGAAATCGTACGCCATCGAGTCGGCACTCGCCACCCAATCAAGCATCTTCAGCTCCGACAAGCAGCTGCCTTTGACCCCGAA
This sequence comes from Noviherbaspirillum sp., assembly GCA_036384875.1. Classification (GTDB taxonomy): domain Bacteria; phylum Pseudomonadota; class Gammaproteobacteria; order Burkholderiales; family Burkholderiaceae_D; genus Noviherbaspirillum. Next base: position 3,125 of record DASVLM010000732.1, on the reverse strand, counting down.
GAGATGGACTCTTGAGCCCTGGGGAATATTGCCTTCGAGTGCAGCAAGAATCGCAAATAACCCGTGGTCTGGATGTTTGAGATTCCGTCGACAAACTGAACCAATACCGATCAATGCCGGCGGCGCCAGCCACGGTTCCCATCGCTCCCAGACAGCCTGCATCAATTCTAAACTCCGCAGGTAGTCGGATGCTTTCCACCCTTGGAGGACCGGAACCGGCGGCTTCAGCAAATTCGCCACGACGTTTGAATTGCACGTCCTGGCTAGTTCGTTTTGCCACGCGTAGACAACACGCAGAACACCTTCCAGCAAGGTCGCTGTTGCATTGATCCGGAAGTCGATTTCCTCCTGGCTAGGAGCTATCTCCGGTTCGACGCAAAGATCAGGCTGCGACCACCAGGCCGCTCCCGACTCGGATGCGAATTCGACATACTGCTCATATTTCCAAGGGAATATTGAGGCCATACCGCTCTGAGTGCCCTTCGTCTGCCAAAGCTTCATTGCCGTATAACCGGCACTGTCCAAGGCAAAGTCTAGTTCGGAGAGGTCTGTCGCTTTCGGCATTTGGAAGCGATTCAATGATGCGTTCCAAAATGCGTTGGCGCTGACCATTACTGGGTAACCTTCGTTAAATGCATGGAAGGCCAAGCGACCACCTTTGTGCGGAACACCAACTCGCATAACGAGGTCTTGCTCCAGCACCGCATTTACCTGCCCGGTCGGCATGCCGCCGATCGATGGGTAATAGCTATCAGCCATTTTGATGCTCCTGAAAGAATATCGAGGAGCACTTTCCCGCGCGGGAAATGCCCCACGCGGGTTAATGAATTCAGTACCTAGTGACTGGGTACTGTGACAACGATCATTTGTACTCGGGCGAGCACTTCCGACCGGCTTGCCTTTCGGAGAACATGACAAATGCCTGTCCGTTCTCGACGCCATGAACGGCATCGATCCGACTTGTGCAGTGGCGCTGTTGACCATTCGGTTCGGTGATGAGGACTTGCAAAACAACGGCCTCACCACGCTTGTCGACGCTGGCGCTGAGCACTTTAAACGTACCGTCCTTTGCCATGACACTTCCATGGGTGAGGAGGGAAAGAACCAATGCCAGGGAGCCAAGAACGAGTTGTCGACTCACTTTCGAAATATGAAACATTTGAATACTCCGTAAAAGTGGCGGAACCCGATACGGGTATTTGCCCGCCTCGGGTTGAAGAAATTTGGCCTCCCGGTTTCAAAACTGATACTTGGAGGCTGTTTGAGTCAGATCTGACGTTGTGGTCCAGGCCGACGATGAAGATGCTGGCTGCCCAGCTGCATTTTCCGTGCGAGAGCACGAAGAAAATCCTGTCCGATGCCCGTATGGCATGCGACATGACTCTCGTGAAAATGGACGATTGGCGAAGCGCCGAGGATATGTGATTGGTGCCGGGCGGTGAACCGTGGCGGGGGATGATGCTGATTTGTCCGTCAGCTCGGATGAGACATGGTGTCCCCGTTGAAACTTTTTGTCAAGCGCCTTGAATTGACATATTGCTAACGAGAGAAGCCGCTGACCTTCTTTGCAGCTGCGATGTAGATTTCGATCGACTTTTCTTCCTGAAGCCCCAGATATCCCATTACGTCCTTTTCGGATGCCCCGTTGCGAAGCTCTCTCACGGCGAATGAGTTCCGCAACGTCCGGCCACCTTTACGGGCGACCGGAATACCGGCTCGTTCGAATGTTTTTTGGGCGTGTCGATACAGAGTCGCTTTGCTGGGGCTCGTTTCTCCCTTCAAATCGCCGGGAAAGACCAGGTTCTTGGGAATTTTAAGTTCTTCCCGTTCTTTGAGCCACGCGTCAACAACTTCAACGGCAAACGGCTGCAGAAAGGTCTTGTGGGGCATACTGGTGCCGTCCGTCGATGCAGGCGAAACGCTGATAGGAATGGCGCCGGTTGCGTCCTTCTCCCCGATGTTTTCCATATATAGGCCGATTACTTCACCTACGGTCAACCCGGCGCCAGCAAGCATCGCGAGCATCGCGCGGTCGCGCCGGCGCTTCCAATGTGTGTGCCCGTACCGATCGCCAGGAAGCGAAGCCATAAAGGCTTCGAGTTGCGCATCGGTCAGGGCGACTGAAGGAAGGTCCTTACCAGATGCGCCAGGTGTTCTCTGCACTTCCAGTGCAGTATGGCGTGCGGGGTTCGGGCTGACGCCAATGCGCGCGTAAACGCGTTCCAGCAGGCGGATATAACGAGTTCGGATGGTGCTGTTAAGATCCTTGGCACTACCTCGCTTCTTGCTGTTCATCCTCTCATCAAGGAATGCCAGCAGGTCCTGCCCGGTTACCTCGAGCAGACTAATCCCCCGATCTTGCGTCCATTGCAGGAACTTTCCGAACATCGACGCATACACTTCAACGGAGGATTTTCGGATCGGGTAATCCTTCCCATCGTCGGTCTTTTTGCGTGGCGACGGCCGGCGGCGGCCCGATTTGAAAAAGTCGGGTGACATGAGGAAGGTTTTGAATTCTTCCATCGGTTGAGTGCGCCAGAGTTCGCGCGGGTCAAGCAGCTCGGCCATGTCGTTTTTAATAATTTAAAAATTACCTACGGCAGTCTTTTGAACACCCCGCCGTCGTGCGCGATATACAGCAACTCAGAGCCTTCCTCTTGACTGCTCCAGACACCAAAGCTGTTGCGCCAGTCTTTCTCGGACGCCGTCACTGCAGCTTTTATCGCTGTCTGTTCGTCATCCATTACCGGGTCAGCGGCACTGAAGTCTTGAATGAGTCGTCCAACTTGGAATGGCATCGCCCTCTCCCCCAGGTTCAGGATGATCAGTTCAGTACGATTGTTCTTCGACCAGAAACATCGGCTGGTATCCGGGAAACTTGACCAGTTCTGCCGAACGATCGACTTCGATACCGCGAGCTTCAAACCAGTCGGCAGCCCATGCCAGGAATTGAGGAATCGCCGCTTCAATGCTGCTGCGAAGACTCGTCATCAACGGCGTTTTTTCCAGCAGCACACCGATGTCGGATGAGCAAAGCACGGTACCTGCATTCTTCGGATACGTAACGTGGAACAGATACTCGAAATAGTGGCCAAGTTCGCGTTTTTGCATAAGCGCAAACGCAT
>DASVLM010000731.1:0-6092 GCA_036384875.1 Noviherbaspirillum sp. | reverse complement strand
CGAACGTGACCTTGTTCAATTCGTCGAGTTGCCAGTAGCCCGGAGATACGCTCGGCCCGGAGAACCAGATCTCTCCGACTTTCCCTTCGGCCAATGCTGTCCCTTTCGCCGGATCCACGATCTGGACGTCATGCGGGGCATGGGCGGCACCACAAGCCACGATGCGTGTCGCCATCTTGTCGCCCTGACCGACAATACGGATACCCTGTTCGGCAATATCCTTCTTGTGGACGGTCTGTACGATCGGTGCCTTTCCGGCCTCGCCTCCCGTGACGAAGACTGTAGCCTCGGCCATGCCGTAGGATGGATAAAACGATCTTGCACGAAAACCAGTGGGGGCGAAACGTTGTGCGAAGTGATCCAGCGTCTCCGCACGTACCGGCTCGGCTGCATTGTAGGCAACGCGCCAAGAGCTTAAATCGAGCCCGGCCAGGTCGACATCGGCAATCTTGTTGGCACATAGATCATAGGCAAAATTCGGCGCGCCGCACATACTGCCGCGATAGTGCGTAATTGCCTTCAACCACAGCAAAGGGTTGCGCACAAAGCTTGCCGGCGACATCAAATTGGACTGCGCACCGAGGAAGACCGGCCACAGGACTGCGGTCACCAGTCCAAGGTCGTGAAACAGCGGCAGCCAGTTAACGAATACGTCATTGGCGTTGCCGGTCGACATGAGACACAAATGCCGCATGTTTGCAATGATATTGTCGTGGGTGATAATCACGCCCTTTGGCGATCCTGTCGATCCTGAGGTGTATTGCAAAAAAGCGGGGGTGGCGGGATCGATGTCCGGATGAGCCGCCAGCGCATGCCCGCTCGCCGCGATGCAATCGGTGGCGTGAAAATCGACATGCATACCAGACTGGTTTTGCTGATCCCAAGCTGACTGGATCACGGGCAATTCAGACGAGGTGGTCAGCGCCATATTTGCGCCGCTGCTCATTGCAACCTTGACGACACGGTCCGACTTCACGTTCCGGCGCGGCGGATACAAGGGGACGGCAACCATGCCCGCCAACAAGCATCCGTAAAATGCCTTGACGTAGTCCAGGCCCGGTGGATAAAACAGCATAATGCGGCTGCCTGGCGCCGTGCGGGAGAGCAAAAATGCGGCGATCGCTTCCGCCTCAACCAACAACTGCAGTTGAGTCAGTTCGCTTGGGGCCTGGTTCTGCTCGCTCAAAAACCGGAAAGCAATGTCGCCCGCGGCGGCGTCCACATTCGCGCGCATACGGTCGATAATAGTCATACGCATCACGGCACTCCAAATTAACAGGCGTTGTTGGCTTCCAATTGCTGGAACAGCTGCTGGATATTGGGCGCCTCGAATCCTTCGGTGCCGCGTGCACGCTGGATGAATTCGAACATCATTCCCGAATTGTCTTCGCGCTTGGTAAATATCTGAATCAATCCGTCGCCGCGAATCACGTCGGTGGCAAATTGAACACCGGAGGTCGTCAGCGTTTTGGCGACGGACTCCACATCGTCGACCTCGATGGCGACGTGCTGGACGCCGGGCCCGAATTCCTGGATATAGCGGTTGACTTGCGATTCCGGATCCGTGCCTTGCACCAGTACGATGGAGAACCCACCCGCATTGAGTTCCGCGGACACCATTCCCGAATACCTGCCGCTGATTTCACGGCGCTGAAGCAGCTCAAAACCGAAAACGTCGCGGTACAAAAACAAGGCTTCGTCAATGTCGCGAACCGCAATGGCAATATGGTCTATGCGGGTATTACTGCCGAGATATTTTTTCATTTGAGTGCCGCCTGCGCGAGGGTGATTACAAATAAAAATGTCGTTGTTCAAACGTGGTTGGCTACAAGCTGCAATCATTTCCGGGTAAGCATCGGCATAACCCGACGACAATACGGCCGGATGCCATACAGATATTTCCCGGCATGGCATCCAAATCCGCAGCCGTCGTCAATGCACGACAAAATTCTCGTCGCCGAGGCGCACGAAGTGGTAAGTCACTGCCGCCGTGATGTAGTCGCGGCCGGTGATGCCATACTTGTCGCCGTAGATGATCGAGTCATACTTGACCTGGAAATCGTTGCCTCCGGCACGGATCATCTTCACGCGGCGGATATGCGACAGGCTGCTGTTTGCCAATTGGTCGAAACTTGCGTAACACGCTGCATAGGTGGTCAACGCAGTGCCGTTCACATCCTTGCATTCGTAGCTGACAAGGTCACCGTTGGTATCGATGAACCAATAACCGCCAACAACGCCGGATACCGTGCCATCCCTGTGAAATACCACGATATCGGGTGTATAGGAGTCGGAGCTTGTAAACGCATATGTGCCCGGCAAGTCTGCCGCGGTAATGGTATTGCTTGAGTCGAGAACCAGATCGTGGATCAGGTAATTGACGCCAAGAACCGGGTCCGGATAGCTATACAGGACTTGATAACCGCCAGGGACCGGTTTAATGAATTGCATCTTCACGTCGAAGAAAGGCAAACTGAATACGACACTGCCGTCGACTCCCTGGGACCAGGTGAAAGGGTAGGATTCGCTGTACTTACCGCCATGAATATCCGTGTGCCCCACTGTTCCTGCAGTACTGGAAGTCAGGGTAATTTGGTTGCCGCCGCCCAGCAATGTCCAGTCCGGATTGAACAAGGGGAGGAAAGAATAATAATTCTGCTGCGGCTGCAGGCGGACACCCGGAACGAAGGTAGTGATGACTTCAAGCGCCATTGATTTCGGCGTGGTGCGCTCGAAATTACCCAATACAAGTGTGGTTGCATCGAAATTGGCAGGTACTTGCACCTTGCGATGCAGTTCATAGTTTAGCGCGACGGTGTTGTCGGCCGACATGGTCAGGCGAACATTGTCGTACCATGCCAGAAACGGCAATGTTATAGTCGAACCGTCCTTCAGCCCGAACTGGCCGCTATCGGTAATTGCCGTGCTTTGGCCGGCGCTAAAGACAAGGTTCGACTGCGGAGTTGAAGCAATCGGTGCGGTCAATGTCACCGGTGCAGAAAAATCGACCATGCGAATGGACGCCGTGCCGTTGCTAATGCTGCCGGACAAGGGCGTATCGAACGAGGGAGTGCCGGCAAGGAAGAATTGTCCCTGAGGCATGGACGACCAGTCGATCGTCTTTTGCGAATAGGTTCTGGTGAACTGACGATCAACGACCCCGTCGTTATTATCGTCGTAAGAAATGTTCCAGAAAACGCTGCCGGAGGCGTCGTTGCGCGCGCTCACGACAACGGTGCCGTTAACGGGACATTGGCTCAAAGGATGCGCAGGACAAAATGGGCTGACCGTTTTGAGTTTTACGCTTCCATCGCTTTGATAGTCCCAGAGGAAACGAGCCGTCACAACGCCGTTCTGACTGATCTTGCCAACCTTGTCGGTGGAACTGGAATAAGGCGGCTCGGTCGGTCCCGCATAAAACTCGTAAGCCGGTTCATTCGCGTTCGAGGTTGTCCAATAGCCGACGATGTTCTGATCGAGAATATGCACAGTTGAAGAATCAGCGGCTGGGGTTGTTGAATTGCTCCCGCCACATCCCGCAAGAGTTGCAATCAATAAAACGATAATGAATTTAGTGAGGAATCTTGTTTTCATTTTTTAAGATGAGACTCAGGTTGGTCGTTCGAATCGGGCGCGCAGGCATATGGCAACGAGCATTTCGGCAATCGAAATCAACTCATTGATCAAACAGCGTTTCGCGACGGCAAGCAGCGATAAATTTATGTGCGCACGTGGAGACAGGTCATAGCCAGCGGCGAATCGGAGGGATTCGAGCCTATTCGCGAAACTCCGGATGACGTCAATATCCGTATAAGCTCAAGGCACGCAGACGAAAGCCGGCAGCGCTGCAGGCTACTGCAGTGCCACATGCGATAAAGCGCCCTGGATGAGCGAATTGAGTTGCTTGGATATCCCGCTTGCCAGGCTGCCAGCTATGCAGCCGCCATTTGCTTGCGCAGGGAGAGAGGTCGCATATCAACCCAAACCTCTTTTATGTATTCGAGGCATGCCTCCTTGGTACCTTGCTTTCCCACCAAGGTCCAACCGAGCGGCACTTCCTTGCCTGCCGGCCAGATCGAATATTGTTCTTCGTCGTTGACTACGACATCGAATAGAACATGAGAATGATTTTCTTGTGACATGAAAACTCCGTTGTGTGGATAGAATGTGACCGTTGTCGTCTCTTGAACGAGCCGGCCTATTTACCAACATCTTTCTTATTTCAAATCAACTGTCAAACTTGAGAGTTGACACTGAGGGCGTAACCCGCCTCTTTTCAGGCTGCCAATTATGCATGAAAACTTGGTAACAGCATATCCTAGGCGCACCATTAAAATAGTGAAAGTTCACATCGTTGATCCATGGAAAGAAAGACGTGGCCCCGCAACTTTCACTGAGGCAACAATCATCCTCGAAATGCCGCATATCGACAATTTATTTTTGGATCTGAAATAAAAATCCTCTTTGCCTTCACCTCCCAGGCCCTGCTATCATCGCACCCGATCATGCAATCAATAATCGAACCAAACCCGTGGCTGGTCACGCAGAGGCGCCCGAATGCGCGCCTGCGCCTGTACTGCTTTTCCTACGCAGGCGGGAGTGCGAACGTGTATCTGCCGTGGAAAAATCTATTGGACGGTTCAATAGAACTGTGCGCGGTTCAGTTGCCAGGTCGTGGCGCGCGTTTAAATGAAATGCCTGTTCCATCCCTGCAAAAACTGGTTGCCGATATTGCTGCGGTCATCTCCAACGAAACACGCCTGCCATTCGCTTTTTTTGGACATAGTCTGGGCGGCCTGCTTGCGTTCGAACTCACTCGATATTGCAAACACCATCTTCTTCCCTCGCCCGGACATTTGATTGTTTCAGGTTGCTCTGCCCCGCAAATGCGCGACGCAACGCAACGTATGCACCTGCTACCGGACGAGGAATTTATCGAAGAACTGCGCAAATACAACGGCACACCTCCGGAAATCCTGGCGCATCGCGAGTTGATGCAACTTGTATTGCCAGCCTTGCGCGCCGACTTCGCCGCGGTTGAAACCTATCAATACAAGCGGCTTCCTCCTTTCGACATTCCAATCACGGTATTCGCCGGGCGCAATGACAATCACGTATCGGAAGAAAAAGCATTGGGATGGGAACTCGAAACCAGGGGGCCTTGTGAGGTACACTGGTTCGATGGCGATCGTTTTTTCCTTCACGAGCAAATGGGAAGCGTGCTGGAAACCATCAATTCCACGCTTTCGTTGGAACAATCCAGTTTGATGCTCTAGAGCCGACATCGGCCAATATCGCGCATCATCCCGCCTGAACATGCGAATGCATGATTAATCAGACAGCGGCTGCTTACCTCGCTCGTTCCGACCACCTCGCCTTTCTCATTGGCGCCAAAAGCGTTGCCGAACAATCCGCCCAGTGCCCCCCTCAAATCGATCATCCCATTGCGGCCGTAGATAAATGCATGAAAATTGCTGCCCCAGCCAGGTGCGCCCGCGGTCCAAACGAATTGGCCCTTGTTGTTGATGCCCACCACGATGCTGCCTGTTCCTCCGATTGTTCCGAGGTCCTGCATTTGGCTATGGCGGTACAGAAATAGTCCACTTTACTCGGCCTGGATCGGTCGAGTCAAAGCTAGCCTGCCCGACGATCTCGTCGGAATTGTTGATGTCCCACGCCTCCCGGCAAGTCGACAATCGTAGTCAGCGCGTCCCGGTCTTAAAGGAGTGCGTGCCCCGCGTTTTCTCCTGCCAGGGAATAGCCGCCAACTACCTGCCCGCGCTCATTGATTTCTCTTGCAAGACCGCCTGGTGTCGGCGGCCCCACATTGATCATCTTGCCGGCTTTGTAAAGGAACGCGTGGCTGCCTCCGTCGTCGCTAGAGAGGCTTTGGCCGATGATCCGCCCACTACCGTTGATACCCAATGCGGTTCTGAACGTTCCTCCGAAGGTACCAAGATCGGCAATCGATCAATTTTGCGCGGCAAATGCCAGATTTGCCGATAGTCCTAACAAGCCGGCCAATAGCGTGACGGCGTGCCGGCGGGCTTTTCGAATGAGCGTTCGCGCGGCATTTTTCATTGATCTTGCAT
>DASVLM010000730.1:0-4754 GCA_036384875.1 Noviherbaspirillum sp. | reverse complement strand
ATTGCAATCGCTGTGCCATTGGACAAAAACCACGGAACGGAAAAATCTCGATTTCGAAAAAGCATTAATTTTCAATCGGTTAAATGATGTTCACCCAAGACAGGAAACTGGCATATCCTACGCGCCACGTTCCAAACTGCGTTACAATTGAAACATTGAAACGCAAATGAAACATGAAACAACCGACTCTGCCCGTTGCCGCCGAACAAAAACCCGTTATCTGGACGGTGGCCATTTCGCGCCTGCAAGACTTGTTTCGCGACATCACACCGGAATTCGACGACCGCGCAACCATCGAGCCGATTACCCTCGGCTTCGAGGACGCGGTTCGCCATATTCGGGAGCGCCTTGTCACCGAGCGCTGCGACGCGGTGATCGCTGCCGGCTCGAATGCCGCCTACCTGAAGAGCCGGCTTTCGCTGCCGGTGGTAGTTGCCAAGGCAAGCGGTTTCGACGTGCTGCAGGCGCTGGCGCGTGCGCGCCGCATCTCGCCGAACATCGGCCTCATCACCTACCAGCAGACGATGCAGGAGCTGGCAGAATTCCAGTCCACCTTCGGCCTCGACATCGTGCAGCGCACCTACGTCACCAAGGAGGATGCGCGAGCACAGATCAACGAACTGAAGGCAAGCGGCATCAAGGCCGTCGTCGGCACCGGGCTGATCACCGATCTCGCGGAAGAAGCCGGGTTGGCCGGCATCTTCCTGTATTCGGCGGCATCGATCCGCCAGGCGTTCGAAGACGCGCTGGAAATGGCGCAGTTCACGCAACTGCAGTTCGGCGGCGGGCGCGGTCAAGCGCCGGGCGAAGCGGTGCGGGTGAAGCATGGCATCAACGATCTGCGAGGCGATTCGGAGGCGATGGAAGATGTGCGTCATTCGATCGAACTGTTCGCGAAGTCGCCGGCGACCGTGCTGATCCAGGGCGAAACCGGCACCGGCAAGGAACTTGCCGCGCAGGCGATTCATCGCGAAAGCCAGCGCGCGCGCAATCCCTTCATCGCCATCAATTGCGGCGCGGTGGCGGAGTCACTGCTGGAATCGGAACTATTCGGCTACGAGGAAGGCGCCTTCACCGGGTCGCGCCGCGGCGGCCATGCCGGCATGTTCGAAGCGGCGAACCGCGGCACGCTATTTCTTGACGAGATCGGCGAGATGCCCCTGCACCTGCAGACGCGCCTGCTGCGCGTGCTGGAAGAACGCGAGGTGATGCGCGTAGGCGGCACGCGCGCAATTCCGGTCAACGTGCGCATCATCAGCGCCACGCATTGCGATCTCGACCAGCGCGTGCGCGATGGCCGCTTCCGCGCCGATCTGTTCTACCGCCTGAGCGTATTGCGTTTGAAGCTTCCGTCGCTGCGCGAACGCAAGGAGGACCTTGCGACGCTGGCAGAGTGGTGCCTGAAGAATGCGCTGGCATCACTCGGTGTACGTCCGCATGCAAACCTGCACGCCGAGGTACAGGCCTGCGCACCCTTGCTGCAGGCGTATGCATGGCCGGGCAATGTGCGCGAATTGCGCAACCTGATGGAGCGATTGGCACTCTTCCTTGCAGCGGAGCCGCTGCAGGCGCTCAGCCCGAGCTTTGTGCTGAAAGTGGCGCCGGAACTCAACGTCATCGACATGCCTGCAGCAGCAGAGCAGCGCATGGTTGCATCGCAACCACAGGAAAGCATCGAGCAAGTATTGGCGCGCTTCGGAGGAAATCGCGAAGCGGCCGCGCGCCACCTCGGCATCAGCCGAACCACGCTGTGGCGCAAGCTGAAGCAGGGATAAGCCAAGCCCGCTCCTGCGATCAGACGTAAGGCTCGCCCAGTCCCTCCGCCTCGAAGGTACGCTTGACTGCCGGACGCGCCAGCATCATCTGCTGGTAGCGGCCGAGATGAGGGCGATTGCGCGCAGGGTTCGCATGCATACGCGTCCAGCGCGTCAGCATGAAGAGATACGGATCGACCGCGCTGAACTTTTCTCCGAGCAGGAACGGGCCGCCGCTCTTCGCCAGTTCTTCATCGAGCAGGTCGAGCATGGAGCCGATGCGAGTCTCGGCATGCGCCTTGACCTGGGCAATGGCGCCCTCGTCGTCGGCAAGCCGGTGCGGGTAAAAATAGGTAATCAATTCCGCCTGCAGCGTGTTGGTCAGGTAGATCAGCCACTTGTAGAACTGTGCACGCTCCACAGTCCCCACCGGCGGCGCAAAACCCGCTTCGGGATGGCGATCGACGAGATGCAGGCAGATTGCGGCAGCTTCAAATAGCACAAGTTCGCCATCGATCAGCACCGGAATACGGCCCGATGGATTGAGTTTCATGTACTCCGGCTGGCGATGCATGCCTTTTTCCTGATCGACGAAAACGAGTTCGTGCGGTACGCCGAGTTCCTTCAGCAACATGTGCGGGGCAAGGTTGGCGCTGCCGGGATTGTAGTAGAGCTTGTACATGGAATTTGGCCTATCATTGGTCTTTTACGAGCCGTTTCGAAAAGGAATGTCCTGTCGAAGCGGGTCCACGGCCTCACATTATGCAGAATCCTTCCGGCAAACGCCCCGACACGCCCTGCGTAGCGGTCTGTTCCACCACCTTTGATGACATATGCCGCGGATGCGGCCGTACCGTCGCCGAAGTCGCGCACTGGGTCTTCATGACGGAAGAAGAAAAGGAGCAGGTGTGGGAGCGCATCACGGCGCAGGGTTATCCGCGCCGCAATACTTGACACCATCACCAGCACAATTGCCTGACGCATGCGGATTCGGTTGCGAACCTGCATGCGTTTGATGCGCGATCGCCTTACTCGTCTTTCGCGCCGTCGATACCCAACTCGTGAATCTTGCGGGTGATGGTATTGCGGCCGATTCCCAGCCGCACGGCAGCATCGTTCTTGCGCCCATGGGTATGCTTGAGCGCGGTCTTGATCAGCGCCGACTCGAACTGGCGCCCGAGCGCATCCATCACTTCCGGCTGGCCCGCTGCAAGCATGCTTGCCGCTTCGGATTCAAGCAATGCGATCCAGCTCTGCTTCTCTACCGCAACGGCAGGCATCGCAAGGGGCATCGCGGCATAGCTGTTGTTCGTCTGCGGCGCAGGAAACGATATGGGTTCCGGCGGCATGCTCGCCACGGGCGCAGCGGCAACTGGCGCCGACAAAGTCACCGGCGGGACGAATTCCTTGCCGTGCGTAAGGTCATGCGGCAAGTCCTTGACTTCCACAGTCTGCCCGGGCGCCATCACCGTGATCCAGTTGCACAGGTTTTCAAGCTGTCGCACGTTACCGGGAAAATCGAGTCCGGCGAGGAACTGCATCGCCGAATCCGACATGCGCTTCGCTTCGACACCCAGTTGCTTCGCGCTCTGCGCAAGGAAATGGCGCGTGAGCAGCGGAATGTCCTCGCGCCGCTCGCGCAGGCTGGGCAGGCGCAGCCGGATCACATTGAGGCGGTGATACAAGTCCTCGCGGAACAGGCCTTCCTTGACCCGCTGTTCGAGGTTCTGGTGAGTCGCCGCGATAACCCGCACATTAGCCTTCAACGGCTGATGTCCGCCGACACGATAGAAGTGGCCGTCCGACAGCACGCGCAGCAAGCGCGTCTGCAAGTCGAACGGCATGTCGCCGATTTCATCGAGGAAGAGCGTGCCATTCTCGGCCTGCTCGAAGCGTCCGCGCCGCATCGCTTGCGCACCGGTGAAGGCGCCGCGCTCGTGGCCGAACAGTTCGGATTCAAGCAGGTCCTTCGGAATGGCGGCGGTGTTCAAAGCGATGTAAGGCTGCGCGGCGCGCGGACTGTGCTTGTGTAATGCGCGCGCAACCAGCTCCTTGCCGGTGCCAGACTCGCCGGTGATCAGCACCGTCACGTTCGACTGCGAGAGACGGCCGATCGCGCGAAACACGTCCTGCATCGCCGGCGCCTGCCCGAGGATCTCGGGCGTTTCGGGGGCGGACTGCTCCACATCGGACTCGCGCAGGCTCTCTTCCAGCGCACGCCGAATCAGTTCCACTGCCTTGTCGATGTCGAAGGGCTTGGCAAGATACTCGAAGGCACCGCCCTGGAAGGCTGCGACGGCGGAGTCGAGATCGGAGAATGCGGTGATGACGATGACCGGCAGTCCCGGATACTTCGCTTTCACCGTCTGCAGCAGCTCGAGGCCGGATGCACCCGGCATGCGGATATCGGAGACCAGCACCTGCGGCAGGTCTGTCTGCAGCGCGTCCATCACTTCGCGCGCGTTGGAAAAACTTCGTGTAGCGAGACTCTCGCGCGCCAGCGCTTTCTCGAGCACCCAGCGGATCGATTCGTCGTCGTCGACTATCCAGATTGGCTTCATCTTGTTTCGTTATCCCGCGTTCAGTGGCATGTCTGAAAGCCGACCCCGGAGAGCTTGTGAACGGCTTTGGCGATGGTCACCCAAACTGTTTACAAGATCTTCTAAGGCAGCGGTATCAAAATCCTGAAGTCCGTGCATCCCGGCCTGCTCTCGCATTCGATGATTCCAAGATGTTGCTGCACGAATGTCTGCGCCAGCGTCAGCCCCAATCCGCTGCCGCCTTCCCGTCCCGATACGAGCGGATAGAAAATGCGGTCCCGGATATCGGGCGGTATGCCCGGACCATTGTCGATGATATGCAAGTCTAATGCCAGCCTGTAACGCACCTTTGCGAGCGTCACCTGGCGTGCAATACGCGTCTGTATCGTGATCTGCGCATCGCCTTGCCGAATGCGTTCGGACAGTGCCTGCGCGGCGTTGTGCATGATGTTGAGCACGG
>DASVLM010000729.1:0-4468 GCA_036384875.1 Noviherbaspirillum sp. | reverse complement strand
AGTTCGGAACTGCCTGTTTTACAGTTGCCGACCGGCACCATGATTACAACAAGGATAACCAGCTGCGATGCTTGTGTTTATCGCAACATGCGCTATTGGAATGCAAATCTATGTCACAAAAAATGCGTTTAAACACTAGCCACAAGTCGCTGTCGTTTGGCTTGCGAACCTTGAGTGCGGCAGTTCTGACGACCTTGCTGTTCGCTTCTCATGCCGACGCTGCGGCACTGGGCAAGCTGACCGTGAAGTCCGCCCTGGGACAACCGCTGAGTGCCGAAATCGAATTGAGTTCCGTGACACCGGGCGAGGATGGCTTGCTCCAGCCGCGCCTGGCGTCGGTCGACGCCTATCGTTCCGCAGGCATCGATTTCAATCCGGTTCTCTATAGCCTGCGTTTCACCGTCGCCAAGCATGACGATGGACGCCAGTACATCGCCGTCAGTTCGACGCAGGCGATCAACGAGCCTTTCGTCGACATGCTGCTCGAGTTGGGCGGCAACGGCAGCGGCCGCTTGCTGCGCGAATACACCTTCCTGCTCGACCCAGAGAGCGTGGGCCCACGCCAGGCGCCGGTCACAGCGGGTTCGCGTCCGCAAACCGCGGCCGGCACCAGCCAGGCTGCCGCGACTCCGCAGCCGGCGCAAGATAATTCGCAGCCCCTCACGCAGCGCCCGAGTTCGCGCCGTCCTGGGGCCGCACCCGCGCCGACTCCGGCGCCTGCGGAACGCCCGCAGCGTCCCGTGGCCAGCCAGCCTGCGGAAAAGCCCGCGGGCCCGTCCGCCGGCCAATCCGAGTACACCGTCAAGAGCGGCGATTCGCTATCCAAGATTGCCGGCCAGGTCAAGCCTGAAGGCGTGTCGCTCGACCAGATGCTGGTCGCCCTGTACCGCAACAACCAAGGCGCCTTCGGCGGCAACAACATGAACCGCCTGCGCGCGGGCCAAGTCCTGTCCGTGCCCGACGCCGCCACGGCAAGCGCCATCTCCAACGCCGAGGCGCATCACGAGATCTTGACGCAGGCCGCCGATTTCAACGAATACCGCAACAAGCTGGCCGGCCAGGTCGCGTCCACGCAGGCGCCGAAGCAGGCTGAGAGCGGCAACAAGCAAAGCGCTTCGGGCAAGGTCACGACCAAGGTCGAAGAAAAGGCCACGCCCGCCACCACCGCGCAAGACAAGTTGAAGCTGTCCAAGGGCGGCACGCCGGAGAAGGGCGGCAAGGCCGGCGAAGAAGAGCGTATCGCCAAGGAAAAGGAAATCGCCGAGGCCAATACGCGCGTCAAGCAACTGGAGAAGAACGTCGGCGATTTGAAATCGCTGCTGGACGTCAAGAGCAAGAACGTACCGGAAACGCAAAAGGCGCCGGCCAAGGTTGAGACCAAGCCGGTCACTCCCGCACCGGCCGCGGCTTCTGCACCTGTGCCTGCCCCTGCTCCCGCTCCGGCGCCGGCAGCTTCCGCTACGGCCGCTGCGTCAGTTCCTGCACCGGTCAAGCCGGCGGAAACCAAGCCTGCGGAAGCCGCCAAGCCGGCCGACACGTCGGCATCGGTCATCCCGCCGCCCAAGCCGCCGAAACCAAAGCCAAGGCCCGTGCCGGCGCCCGAGCCTAGCTTGATGGACGACTTGTTCGGCAATCCGCTCGTGATCGGCGGTGCCGCGTTGCTGCTGGTCGCCGGCGGCGCCTTCGGCGTCTATCGCGGTTATCGCAAACGCAAGGAAAAGGCTTTCGGCGACAGCATCATCACCGATTCGAGCCTGAAGGCGAACTCCCTGTTCGGTTCCACCGGCGGCCAAAGCGTCGATACCAACAACAGCGTCTTCAATTCGAATTTCGCACCTTCCGCCAGCCAGCTCGACAGCAACGAAGTCGATCCGGTGGCGGAAGCCGATGTCTACATCGCCTATGGCCGCGATGCGCAAGCCGAGGAAATCCTCAAGGAAGCACTGCGCACCCAGCCGGAACGCAATGCCGTGCGCGTCAAGCTGCTTGAGATCTACGCCAACCGCAAGGATGTGCGCTCGTTCGAGACGGTCGCCACGGAGCTGTACGGCATGACCAAGGGCGAGGGGGAAGATTGGCACCAGGCTGCGGCGCTGGGCATGTCGATCGATCCGAAGAACCCGCTGTACAGCATTGCCGGCGCGACCGGCGCCGCCGATTTGGCCAAGACCACCGCGCTGCATACCACCCATGCGCACGACACCTCGATGCTCGACGATCTGGTGCCGGACACCCACAGCGGCGAGCTGCAATTGGGCGGCTCCACGCTGGGCCAGCCTGAGCCCGATACCTTGGCGCGCCACGGCGAAAATCCGCTCGACGTGTCGACCAGCCTCGATTTCGATCTCGACGGCATGGAGGAAGCGCCGACTCACGAGCCGACAGCACCGGCTGCGCATGAGGCTCCTGCCGCCAGGCATGAGCCGGCGGCGCCTGCCGCGGCCGACTTCAGCAACATCGATTTCGACTTCCTCGACGACAAGAAATCGCCTGAGCCGGCTGCCGAGCATCATCCTGAACTCGGCGAAGCCACCACGATCGGCCGCCACGATACGCACGATACGGAGTTGCACGATCTCGGAACCGAATTGCCGGCAGTGCCGACGATCAAGCCCGAAGAAGTGCCTTCGCACGCCAAGGCCGACGCGGCCATGGACTTCGATCTGTCCGGCCTGACGCTGGAACTCGATTCCCCGAAGGACGACTCGACCGTCATGCCGGAACACAAGGCCGAAGCCCACGTGCCCGACATTGAACTTCCGGCCGCCGAGCACAAGTCGAACGTGGTCGATTTCCACCTCCCCGAGGTGCCTGCCGTGCCGCACGTGCCTGAACCGGCTCCGGCGCCGGTGGCGGAGCATGCGATGGATTTCCATATTCCGGATATCCACACGCCGGAAGTGCATGCCGCTGAAGTTCATGCACCCGAAGCGCACAAGGCCGAGGAGCATGCGCCGATGATCGACATCGGCGAGATTCCTGGCCTCGGCGCCCCGGCGCCCGCACCGCATGCCGGCGAACACCTGTCCATACCCGATCTGCAGATTCCGTCCATAGGTGACCATGGCGATCACGGCGACGGCGGCCACCACGTGCTCGAAGCGCCGGTGGAGCTCGATACCGGCGTAGACCACGAGTATTCGAACAACGCCGAAATGGCGACCAAGCTCGATCTCGCCGTGGCCTACCAGGAAATCGGCGACAAGGAAGGTGCGCGCGAACTGCTGGACGAAGTCATGAAGGGCGGCATCGCGGAATACGCGGAAAAAGCCAAGAGCCTCCTCGCGAAGCTCGGCTAAACAAGCTGTTATAGTAGCGACGGGCGCAAGCAATGCTTGCGCCCGTTTTGTTTGCGTAGGTTGGTGCTGAGCGCAGCGAAGCCCAACATCAGCACGTTGAATCAACGCATGCGATAGCACAGCTCGCCGATGTCGGGCTTCGCTGCGCTCAGCACCAACCTACGATGGCACATGGGCGACATGGACGCAAGCACCGACATACCAGCCAAACGCATCGCCCTGGGCGTGCAATACGACGGCGCTCCCTGGGGCGGCTGGCAAACGCAACCGCACGGCAATACCGTGCAGGATGCGCTGGAGCGCGCCATGGCGCAGTTTTCGCAACAGGATATCGCCACGACCTGCGCCGGCCGCACCGACGCCGGCGTGCATGCGCTGGAACAGGTGGTGCACTTCGATACCGGGCTCGAGCGCGACATGTTTTCCTGGGTGCGCGGCGTCAATTCCTACCTGCCGCCGTCTATCGTGGTGCGCTGGGCTGCCGAAACCGCCGCTGGCCCCGATGGCCCGTTCCACTCGCGCTTTTCCGCACGCTCGCGCACCTACCACTACGTGCTGTACAACAATGCCGTGCGCTCGCCTTTGTTGCGCGGCCGCGCCGGCTGGGTGTTTCGCCCGCTGGACGTGGAGCGCATGCAGGAAGCCGCGCAGAGCTTGCTGGGCACGCACGACTTTTCCGCCTTCCGCGCCGCCGAATGCCAGGCCAAGTCGCCGATCAAGGAGATGCAGGAAGTGCGGATCGTGCGGCGCGGCGACGTCATCGTATTCACCTTCCGCGCGTCCGCCTTCCTGCATCACATGGTGCGCAACCTGGTCGGTTCTCTGATCTTCACCGGCAGCGGCAAGCGCGGGGCGGGATGGCTAAAGGAGGTGCTGGATGGGCGCGACCGTAGCGTGGCGGCGCCGACCTTCGCGCCCGACGGGCTTTACCTGGCCCAAGTCGGCTATGATGCTTTCTGGAACCTGCCGCAAGAACAACCCATGCTGCCTTGGTAAGATGAATCGCACACGCATCAAGATTTGCGGCCTGACCCGCGAGCAAGACTTGCAAGCCGCAATCGCTGCCGGAGCCGATGCGGTCGGCTTCGTATTCTATGGCCCCAGTCCGCGTTACCTTGCGCCGGAAGCGGCGGGGCGCCTGCTGGCAAGGGTGCCGCCTTTCGTCTCCA
>DASVLM010000728.1:0-3228 GCA_036384875.1 Noviherbaspirillum sp. | reverse complement strand
AGCCAGTCACTTCGAGATCGAAGCCGGTCATCGACGGCATCTTGCGCGGGCTGGCGAGCAATTTCATCTTGCCGACGCCGAGTTCCTTCAGGATTTGCGCTCCGATGCCGTAGGTACGCAAGTCCATGCGAGATCCGCGCGGCGCAGGTTTGACTTCCGGATTGTTCAGGGCATCAAACTGCGCAAACATCTGGTCGGCTGATTCCTCGCAATTGAGCAACACCATTACGCCACGCTCGGCAGCCTTGATGGCCGCCATCGCCGACGCCATGTTCCAGGAGTGCGTGGTGGCTTGGGTTTCGAGCAGATCAAGGATGGATACAGGCTGGTGGACGCGCACCAGAGTTTCGGCTTCTGGTTTGATATCGCCGTGCACCAGCGCGAGGTGTGCGCCACCGCTTGGCTTGTCGCGGAAGGCGATAGCCCTGAATGCGCCCTGCGCAGTCTGCATGGTGCGTTCGGCGACGCACTCGACAATGCTTTCGTTGCGGCTGCGATAGTGGATCAGGTCGGCAATCGTGCCGATCTTGAGTTTGTGTTCCTGTGCGAATTCAATCAGGTCTGGCAGACGTGCCATGGTGCCGTCGTCCTTCATGATCTCGCAGATTACGGCAGCGGGAGTCAGTCCCGCCAGTTGTGCCAGGTCGCACCCGGCCTCAGTGTGGCCAGCGCGCATCAGCACTCCGCCGCGTTGGGCCTTCAACGGAAAGATATGGCCAGGCTGCACGATATCGGACTGCTTGGCGTTCTTGGCCACCGCCACTTGCACTGTCTTCGCACGATCGGCAGCAGAAATGCCTGTGGTTACCCCTTCTGCCGCTTCAATGGAAACCGTGAAATTGGTGCCGTAGGATGTCCCGTTGCGGGTCGTCATCATCGGCAGGTTCAATTGATTGCAGCGATCTTCCGTCAGTGTGAGACAAATCAGCCCGCGGCCGTACTTTGCCATGAAATTGATCGCTTCAGGGGTGACGAACTCCGCCGCCAGCACGAGATCGCCCTCGTTCTCGCGGTCTTCTTCGTCCACCAGGATGACCATGCGGCCGGCAGCCAGCTCGGCGATGATCTCTTGTGTTGTTGAAATGGCCATGACTTGATCCTATGTAAGCCGCTATTTTAAAGGATTTGGACGGCTTCCCACTCACTGGCGCGGAACCGCCGCATCAAGCGTTCAGGCTCAGCATCCGCTCGACATAACGCGCAATCAGATCGATCTCAAGATTGACCCGCACACCGGCGTGCAGATGCTTGAGTGTGGTAACAGCGACCGTGTGGGGGATGAGGTTGATCGAGAATTCACAACCTTGAGCGGTATCGACGACTCGATTGACCGTCAGCGATACGCCATTGACGACGATGGAGCCCTTGTATGCCAGGTATTTCGCCAGATCCTTCGGCGCTTCGATAACCAGCTCCATCGATTCGCCGACTGGTTCGAATCGGCGCACCACGCCTAATCCGTCAACGTGGCCGGACACCAGGTGCCCGCCGAGGCGTCCGGCCAGCGTCAGCGCCTTTTCAAGGTTGACTTCGCCCGGTGCGTCGAGCCCGACTGTACGGTTCAGGCTTTCGCGCGAGACATCGACCACGAAACCGTTGCCGGTCTTCTCGATCACCGTCATGCATGCACCGTTAAGTGCGATCGAATCGCCGATCGCAACATCAGCCATCGTCAATCCACCCGCGTCGATGGTGAGTCGCACGCCAGCATCGCCCCCCTGACCTTGCGGAACGATATTGGTGATTTTGCCGACTGCGGCAACAATCCCTGTAAACATGCCAACTCCTCCTCAAATGAAACGGGCAAGAATACGCAAATCCGGCCCGACCTGCTTGACTTCGTGGAATGACAGCTTGTAGTTGCCATCCAGGCTATCCAGCGGCGCCAAATCGAACAGGCCCTGTGCGTCGCCCAACAGTGAAGGGGCAAGATAAAGCAGCAGTTCGTCCACGCAGCCTTCCCGGATAAGCGATCCATTGAGCTTGAACCCTGCCTCGACGTGCAGTTCGTTGATCTGCCGCTTTCCCAACTCAAGCATCAGCGCCGGCAAGTCGACTTTGCCATGCACATTCGGCAGCATCAGGACTTCCGCACCGCGATCCCTCAGCCGCGCTTCCTTGGCCGCATCCGCCTGCGCTGCAACGATCAGCGTTCCTCCGCCGTCGAGAATGCGCGCGGCCGGGTCGATCTGCAGCCGGCTATCGATGAGGATGCGCTGCGGCTGGCGCGTGGTCTGCACCGCGCGGACATTCAGCTGCGGATTATCCTGCTGCACCGTGCCGATGCCGGTCAGGACCGCGCATGCCCTCGCACGCCACCAATGCCCATCATCACGCGCCGCCTCCGACGTGATCCATTGACTCCTGCCATTATGCAACGCCGTCTTTCCGTCCAGGCTGGCTGCGGCCTTCATGCGCACCCAGGGTTTGCCACGCTGCATCCGAGAAAAGAAGCCGATGTTGATTTCTCGCGCCTGATCTTCCAGCACACCGCAGAGAGTATCGATGCCGGCGGCCTTGAGCTTGTCCAGGCCGCGTCCCGCCACCAGCGGATTTGGATCGGCAATGGCGGCAACCACCCTGGCTAACCCTGCGCTGACCAACGCATCGGCACACGGTGGCGTTCGCCCATAATGACTACAGGGCTCCAGCGTGACATATGCCGTAGCACCGCGCACATCCTCGCCGCGAGCTGACGCGTCACGTAACGCCTGAACCTCGGCATGCGCCTGGCCGGCCGGTTGAGTGTATCCCTCGCCGATGATGCGAGTGCCTCTAACAATCACACAACCTACCCGGGGATTGGGTGAGGTAATGAACAGGCCTTTCCATGCAAGCTGAAGCGCATGCGCAATGCCATCAGTATCGTTATGAATTTCCACGGGAACCGGAAGAATCTGCAGTCCGGGTATTTTACCCTCGCCAACACAGTTGGGACTTATCCCCTTCAGCAGGTTTGAGGCTCTTCCGAAGGATTGCAGGTACGGGCGCGCCCGAGAAAGTTGATTTTGATTTTTCGTACCTGCTTGCCCAGTTTCAAGGTAACCGTGCCGGCTTGAGGCTGCTGCCCATTCCGGTTCGTACGAGTTCTTCCTGTGGCAGCATAGGCGAGATACGTGCTCGAATCGTCGGTGAAATTCGATGTAATGGATAGGCGATTGGTCACAGGTCCGTGCGAGAAAATCACAGGTTCGCTAGCATCCGGCCGCAAATTGGTGTTGCCATCGA
>DASVLM010000727.1:0-12527 GCA_036384875.1 Noviherbaspirillum sp. | reverse complement strand
GCGTTTGAATTGCCGAAGACCGATTTTGCAATGATGGCGCGCGCGCTCGGTGCGGACGCTTATACCGTCGACAGCCCCGAGGATTTCGAAGCGCTCGATATCGACGCGATGTGCAGCCGCAAAGGGCCGACCCTGATCGATGTGCGCATCGATGGCGAGCAGGTGCCGCCGATGAATCTGCGCATGCGCATACTCGGCACCGCACTCTGATACCGAAAATTGAATGACAACGGCGAAGCGATTCGCCGGATGAAAGAAGACAAGCGTGAGCGATATTGATCCCGCACACCTGATTCGCACGAGAATCTGGCAAGAAGAACCCGAACCCGACAATCCCTTTGCAACCCGTGCAGCCTATTGCCGCGGCTATGACGTCTTCGGCGACATGGTCGGCAACGCGCGCTGGGTGGAAATGCTGTTCCTGCTCTTCCGCGACGAGCTGCCGCCAAAGCCCGCGCTCGACATGCTGGAGGCGCTCGCCGTGGCGCTGGCCAATCCCGGGCCGCGCGATCCGTCGGTGCATGCCGCGATGTGCGGTGGCGTTGCCGGGTCGTCTGCTGCTGCGTCGCTGATCGCCGCGCTTGGCGTTGGTGCGGGCCGGTATCGCGGCGCGCGCGACGTGTTCGATGCCATGCAGGCATGGGCTTCCTGCGGCGACGACTTCGGCACTTGGGCGAAGCACCTGCCGGCGTGTACGGAAGAGGTGATCGATACTTGGCCGGCACGCGAGCATCCACCCGGTTTCGATCCGCATGGCGTATCGACTGCAGGTATCGTTTTGCGACTGCTGGATATCCTCGCGCAATTCGGACAGGCGCCGCGCCTTGCCTGGTTGAACGAGCATCGTGCGGAAGCCGAGGCGGCCACCGGTCTGCCTCTCGACATGACGAGCGTGGCAGCTGCCGCGTTTGCTGATCTCGGCTTCACTCCCGCCGAAGGCGAAATGCTTTTCCTGCTGTTGCGCCTGCCTGGCGCGGCAGCACATGCATTGGAACAGGAGGGCAACGGCTTCCGGCGGTTCCCGTTTTATTCGGTCGAATTGCAAGACGATCCGGCCAACAAGGAGGACGCATGAACGGTCCTGAACTGCTCTCATCCCATGCAGGTGTCCTGCGCACACGAGTCGGCGCTTGCTGGCCGGGCAGCCGCGCGGTGTTTCGCGGCTACGACCTGCACACGGAGTTCCACGATTCCGATTGGGTCGCACTGTACGTGTACGGCATCACCGGACGTCGTTTCACGCCGCAGCAAGTCAAGCTGTTGCATGGCATCTGGGTGATCACCAGCTATCCCGATACGCGGCTCTGGAACAACCGGGTCGCCGCGCTGGCAGGCAGTGCGCGCAGTTCGCCGGTACTGGGATTGTCCGCCGCTCTCTCCGTCTCGGAGGCGCGCATTTACGGCGGCGGCCCTGGCCTGCGCGCCATCGACTTTTTCCAGCGCGCTAAAAAGGCCGTTGACGCCGGTCAGCCGTTGCGCGAATTTGTCGAGCAGGAATTGTCGGTGCGCTACATCTACGGTTATGGCCGCCCGATCGATTCATACGACGAACGCCTGCCGTGGCTGGAAAAGGTCGCCCGCGACCAGGGACTGGCCGACGGGCCGTATTTCAAGATGGCGCGCGAGGTGGAACGAATCCTGACCAAGGAACTCGGAAAACCAACCTTGCTCATGAATTACGCGGCAATGACTGCCTCGCTCGGTGCAGACCTGGGACTGTCCACGCGCGAATTCCAGATATTCCGGGTGCCGCTGTTCTTCGCCGGCATGCCGCCGTGTCTTGTCGAGGCGGCGCAAAAGCCCGAGGGTGCGCTCTTCCCCACGCCATGCAACGGTGTGGCGTATGAGGGAGTCGAAAAGCGAAGCTGGAAGGGCCGCTGAGCTTCTCTGGCGACATATTTCGTCTTTGCAATGGACGGTGGCGTTTGCTTGCAATAGACTGTTGCGGAGAATAAATATCAGGGAGGTGAGCCATGCGGTCCTCATTTTGCATTCCCTTTGCCCTAGCTTCCGTTCTTCTGACTCAATTGCAGGCTGCATTCGCGCAGACTGACGAGGAAGACCTCGCGCTGGTCTACGGCGACAAATCCACCATCTCCATCGCGACCGGCAGCCAGCAATCGCTGCGCCGTGCGCCGGCAGTAGCCACAGTGATTACCGCGCAGGACATTGCCGCCATGGGCGCCACCGACCTGGACGAGGTACTTGAAACTGTGCCGGGCCTGCATGTTTCGCGCACCAATTCGTACAACACCAGCCTCTACCTCATCCGCGGCATCTACGCGCAAAACAACCCGCAAACCCTGATCCTGCAGAACGGCATTCCGGTCACTACGATGTTCGTCGGTAACAAAGGGAACATCTGGGCTGGTTATCCGATAGACAATATCGCGCGCATCGAAGTCATTCGCGGACCGGGTTCGGCGTTGTATGGCGCTGACGCCTATTCCGGGGTGATAAACATCATCACGAAGACTGCAGCCGATACGCAGGGTACCCAGTTTGGGGTGCGGGCAGGTTCCTTCGGTACCCAGGACGCATGGGTGCAGCATGGAGGCAAGGCGGGGCCGATAGATGTCGCGTTCTATCTGCGCGCCGGTCGTACCGATGGCTTCAAGAGAACCATCGAAGCCGACGCGCAAACGCGCAACGACAAACTGTTCGGTACACGTGCGTCGCTTGCCCCTGGGCCGACGAATACCGGATACGACGCCATCGATGCGAATCTCGACCTTGGATACGATAAATGGCGGTTCCGCGCAGGCTACAAACTTCGTGATAACGTTGGCACCGGCGCAGGCATTGCTTCGGCGCTGGATCCTGTAGGCAAGGAAAAGACCGCGCGCATTACATCGGATTTGACATGGACCGATACGCAGTTCGCCAAGGATTGGGGGGCGGGCGCGACTGCAAGCTACCTTGGCTACGAACAGCGCATGCCGACGCCGTTGCAGTTGCTTCCACCTGGTACAGCCTTTCCGACTGGCTCCTTCCCGAATGGCATGATCGGCGCACCGGAAACTTCGGAGCGCCAATTGCGTTTATCCGCTTATGCAATCTATTCCGGCTTCACGGGACACAATTGGCGGTTCGGCGTCGGCCATGACGACTTGAACATGTACGACACATCCGAACTCAGAAATTTCAACTATACGGCTAGCGGCGTTCCAATCCCCCTGGCGACGTTAACCGATTTTTCCAGTTCCACGCCATTTGTGTTCCCGCACCGCCGCAAGGTAGATTATCTGTATATGCAGGATGAGTGGAATTTCGCCAAGGACTGGACCGCCACTGCAGGTGTTAGGCATGACCGCTATTCCGATTCAAGTGGAACAACGAATCCTCGTCTGGCGGTGGTATGGGATGCAGCACTTGATGTGACAGCGAAACTGCTCTACGGACGTGCTTTCCGCGCGCCGGCATTCGTTGAACTTTACAGCATCACCAATCCTGTCAGCCTGGGTAATCCGGACCTGCGCCCCGAAACGATCAGTACTCTCGAAGCTGCCGTGTCGTGGCAGGTGTCCAAGGATGTTTCATTGAACGTAAGCGCCTTCCGCTACTCGATGAAAGATATTATTCGCCTCGTACCTCGCCCCGCGGCCGGTACCGGCAGCGTGTACCAGAATACTGGCGACCAAACCGGCAAAGGCATGGAGTTCGAATTGGTATGGGACGTCAATCGCAGCCTGCGCCTGTCCGGCAATTTCGCGCATCAGCAGTCCGTGGACGAAACGACACAGCAGGATGCAGGCTATGCTCCGCATAATCACTTGTACGGGCGCGCTGACTGGAGGTTTGCGAGCGGATGGACGTTCAGCGGACAGGTCAACTATGTTGCCGACCGCAAACGCCCTGCTGGCGATGCGCGGCCACCCATCGCCGATTACACGACATTGGACTTGACCTTGCGGACCGAGCAGCGCAAGGACAACTGGAATTTTGCTGCCTCCGTGCGCAACCTGTTCAATGCGGATGTTCGCGAACCTAGCCTGGCTCCCGGCTTGGCGATTCCCAATGACCTGCCAATGGCTCCTCGTACGTTGTACGTGCAGGCCGTCTATCAGATGTAAAACCCGTTCAATCAAACTAGACTCGATATTCGCCGCGACTGCGTATCGCACTGGCGGCGAATTCATTTGCAGATTGGCGCATCTCCGGGGACTGACAGTTCAGTCCGCAATTCCTCCCTGACGACCTGCCAATAGCGCCCCGCGCTTTGGACCGGCAGGCAAGCCACAAATTCTGAGTAGTGAGAAAATTACCGTTTGGAAATTTTAAGGTGTATCCTGCTTTAACCAACAGTCACTAAATTTCGTCATGCCCGCCCGGAACGTTGCCACTCCTCACCCCGCACTGCAGCGGGCAGGGGTCGCCTTGTCCCTGATGCTGTGCTGGGCATGGGCGCATGCGGCGCAGGAGCCCCATGCTTTCGTGCCGGCCGGACTTGATACAGACCAGCGCTACAGCCTCGTGGTTGACCGCGTACTGACGCCGCTGGAGGAGCAGCATGCGTTCAGTGTCATACGTTACGACGTCGGATCGCTGAACCTGGCCGAGCTGGATGAGCAGGTTCGCCGGCAGGACAGCCAGTCCGGCGGACGCGGCAACATCGCCGTGCTTTACCCCGACATCAGCGGGCCGTTCCAGGGCGTATTCGGCAAGATCATCGAAGGCATCGAGGCGCAGTTGCCCGGGCGCGTCCTGAGCGTTCCGGTGGCGGCAAATGTCGATGCGGCGGAAATCAACAACCAGATCAAACGCAGCGGCGCGAAAGTCGTGATCGCGCTTGGACGTCAGGGGCTCAAGACCGCCGCCAGCCTCGACCGCGACATGCCGGTGGTAGTCGGCGGCGTGCTGTCGGTGCCGGAAGCGGATAGCCGCAACCTGACGGGCATCAGCCTCACCCCCGATCCCGCGCTGCTGTTCACCCGCCTCAAAAGCCTGCTGCCGAACGTGAAGCGCGTTTTCGTCGTTTACGACCCGCAGCACAACGAATGGCTGATGCGGCTGGCGCGCGACGCAGCCCGTGCGCAGGGCCTGGAGCTGGTGGCGTACGAGGCGCACGACCTGGCTTCCGCCTTGCGCCTGTACGCCGCCGTCTTCGCCTACACCGATGGCCGGCGCGACGCGATATGGCTGCCGCAGGACACCACCACCGTCGATGATAGTGCCGTGCTGCCGCTGGTCCTGAGAGAATGCTGGAACCGCAACGTCGCGTTCTTCTCGAGCAGCTACCTGCATGTCAAGAAGGGAGCGCTGTTCACCCTTTATCCGAACAATGTCGAGCTGGGCCGGACGCTTGCCGCTTCCGCCTTGGGCCTGTTGTCCGGCGAGTTGCGCAAGCGCGGCATGGCGCCGCTGCGCGAGATGCATACCGCCATCAACCTGCGTACTGCGAGCCATATCGGGCTGAACATCAGCTATCAGCAGCAGCGCAGTTTCGATTACGTCTTTCCGGAGCCCTGAGCCACCTTGTCATCTCGCTACGCGAGGCGTGATGGCGCCACCAGGATTCCCTTCCCGAGCCGGGAAATGCATGATTTCCCGTCTATGGTTTCCAGTAAGCAAGTGTTGTAGTATGGAATGTGGGGCATCGCCGGCTCAGCCTGTGCTGCAGTGCGTTTGCGTCGGGGAGTTGACATGACGAAAGAGGGGCGAGCGTGCAAGCCGGTTTCCCTGTTTGAGCCGTCCCCGGCGGCCAAACCTGCACCTGCTCGTCTTTCCGCCTGCTGCACGGCGGATTATGTGGAAAGTGACAAGCACGCAAATCTTGCTGTTGCGTTGCAACAAAATCTTCCAAATTCCATGCGGAAATCAATGAATCCGCAGCTTTCCACGTTACCATACTGCACCAAATCGAAAGCCGGACCG
The DNA here is from genome assembly GCA_036384875.1 of Noviherbaspirillum sp. Lineage (GTDB taxonomy): Bacteria > Pseudomonadota > Gammaproteobacteria > Burkholderiales > Burkholderiaceae_D > Noviherbaspirillum. The sequence goes on along the minus strand of DASVLM010000727.1, from coordinate 6,653 downwards.
GCTTGCCGCCTGTCCCGCCGAACCTCACCTATGCCCGGTTTCGCCCAACACCTGCGAACACAGGCTGCGCGTCTCGTTTCGCGGTGCCTCTCTGTATCGGCCCTGATCCGGCTGGCGCTGGTGTTCGCGCTTGCCTTGGGCATGCTGCCGGCGCGCGCAGGGGGCGTGCCCACGCATTCGCTGCTGGCGCTGTCGGGCGAGCGCGGCTGGACCGAGCTGCACCAGCGCTACAACGAAGTCGTCGACCGCCTGGAACGGGCGGAAGGGCTGCAGGTGGTGCGCTACGACACTTATTCGGTGAGCCTTGCCGAACTCGGCGAACAGGCGCGCCACTCCGACGCGCTGGCTGCCGGTGCGCTTGCCGTTGTCTATCCCGACATCGGCGAACCCTATCGCAGCATCTTCGCCAACATCATTGAAGGCATCGAGGACACGGTGAAGATCGCCGTGCGCCACTATCCCATCGCTCCCAATGCCGATACGGCCGACCTCGGCGCGCAGCTCAAGCGCAACGGCACGAAAGTCGTGATCGCCCTCGGCCGGCAAGGGCTGAAGGCGGCGAGCAGCGTGGAACGCGACTTGCCGGTCGTGGTGGGCGGCGTGCTGACGGTGCCGGAATCCGACAGCCGCAACGTCAGCGCGATCAGCCTCACGCCCGACCCGGCGTTGCTGTTCGAGCGGCTGAAGAGCATGCTGCCCAACGTCAAGCGCGTGCTGGTGGTGTACGACCCGCAGAACAATGACTGGTTGATCCGCTTCGCCCGTGACGCCGCCCGTGCGCAGGGACTGGAACTGGTGGCCTACGAAGCGCGCGACCTCGGCACCGCGGCGCGCCTGTACGAAAGTGCATTCGCTGCCAGCGACGCCCGGCGCGACGCATTCTGGCTGCCGCAGGACGGGACGACGGTGGACGAACTCACCATCCTGCCCATCGTGCTGCGCGAATCCTGGAACCGCAATGTCCCGGTGTTTTCCAGCAGCTTCCTGCATGTGAAGAAGGGCGCGCTGTTCGCACTCTATCCCAACAACCTGGAACTCGGCCGCGCGCTGGCGAATTCGGCATTGGCGGTCATGTCCGGCCAGTCGCGCCGCCGTGGTGTGCAGCCGCTGCGCGAAGTGCATACCGCTGTCAACCTGCGCACGGCGAGCCACATCGGCCTCAATATCGGCTACCAGCAGCAGCGCAGTTTCGATTTCATTTTCCCGGAGCCCTGATGAACAGACCCGAGAATGGACGCGCCGGCCCGCAACCGGCCACCGACACGCAACAACAACCCTTGCAATGCGCGGCATTGCAACGACAGGCTTACTGACACATGTTTCGCGACTATTTACGCCGCACCGGCTTCAGCCGCCAGCTGATTTCCACCGTCACCGCCGCGATCCTCGCGCTCGCGCTGTTTTCTTCGCTGATCAACTCCTGGCAAGCCAGCCGCCGCATGGAAGGCTATCTCGTCGAGCAGGGTGAGCGCATCGCCGAAAACCTCGCACGCCAGAGCATCCTGGCACTGCTCTACCGTTCGCCGGAAAACGTGCGCGAAGGCGTCTCCACCACGCTCGCTTTCCCCGACGTGCTGCAGGTCGAGATCGCCGATGCCAATCATCACACCTTGCTGTCGCAACTGCGCGCGGGCGTGACTGCACCATCGATTCCGGCGCGGCCGGCCGACACTGCACTGTCGCGTCCCACGCTGGAGTGGCAGACCAACGAACAGTGGCGCTTCGGCGCGCCGGTGTATGGCGGGCAGACGGAGTCGTCGCCGTTCGATGTGCAGGAAAGGCAGCCGCAACTGCTCGGCTACGTGCATGTCACGATCGGCAAGGGCACGCTGAATCATCTGATCGCATCGCTCCTCGTCAGCAACCTTGCCATCTCGCTGTCGGTGGCGGCCGTGCTGTTGCTGGTGATGCGTTTGCTGGCGCGCCACATGCTGCGTCCGCTGAATGCATTGTCGCGCCTGATGGGCCGCGCGCAAGCGGGCGAGTCCGGCATGCGCGCGATTCCCGACGGTCCGCGCGACATCATCGAGATGGCGCACGCCTTCAACAAGATGATGGACGTGCTGGAGGAGCGTGAAGCCGAACTGAAGCATTCGCGTGACGATGCGGTGCGCACCGCGCTGATGAAGACGCAGTTCGCCGCTACCGTCAGCCATGAAGTGCGCACGCCGCTCAACGGCGTGGTCGGCATGCTCGACATGCTGAAGGAAATGCGTCTCACCAAGCGCCAGCAGGAGTGCGTCGATGTCGCGTGGAATTCGGCGCGCGCGCTGATCGAACTGATCAACGACATCCTCGATTTCTCCAAGATGGAAGCCGGCAAGCTGGAGCTGGAAGAAATTGAATTCGACCTGCGAAAGACGGTCGAGGAAGTGCTCGAGCTGCTGGCCAAGCAGGCCGAACAGAAGGGGCTGGAGATCGGCTACCTGTTCGCACCCGGCGTGCCGGAACGCGTCAAGGGCGATTCGCTGCGCCTGCGCCAGGTGCTGCTCAATTTGATCGGCAATGCAGTCAAGTTCACCGAGCGCGGCGAAGTGGCGGTGCATGTCGAGCCCGCTCCAGGCAACGCTTTCGGCCTGCGCTTCGAAGTGCGGGATACCGGCATCGGCATGACACCGGATGCGGTCAAGCATATCTTCGAGTCGTTCGCGCAGGCGGACCGCTCCACCACGCGCAAGTACGGCGGCACCGGACTGGGCCTGGCGATTTGCAAGCAGCTGGTCGAGCTGATGCGCGGCCAGATCGGTGTGACGAGCGAACACGGCAAGGGCAGCTCTTTCTGGTTCACGGTCGCCTGCAAGCCGGGTGATGTGGTGCCGTCGCTTCCGGAGGATCGCAGCCTGGTGAACGTCAGCGTGCTGGTGGTGGACGAGAGCGAGATCGTGCGCCGCTTCGTCGAGCAGAGCGTGGCCCGCTTCGGCATGCGCAGCCATGCGGTGACAAGCGGCGCGGAAGCGCTGGCCGAACTGGCGCGTGCCGATCAGGCCCGGCATCAATACGAGCTGGCGATCATCGACGTCGATGCCGTGGATGATCGCGGCGGCGAGCTGGTGCGACGCATCCGCCACGACCTCGGCACAGGCGTGCCCGCCATTCTTGCGCTGGACCGCTACGCGTCGCCGATGAGCAAGCACGCGCACGGCGCCGACCTCTACCTCGGCAAGCCGCTGCGCATGGACCGGCTGATGGAAGCGATCCGCCGCCTGCTGCCGGGCGACCACGCCAGCGCCGCCGCGGTGTTTGCGCAACCGCAGCCGCAAGCCGTCACCGGTTCGGCCAAGGATTACCGCGTGCTGGTTGCTGAAGACAACCGCACCAATCAGATGGTCGCCGCTGGCATGCTGGCGATGAACGGTTGCGAATGCGAATTCGCCTCCAACGGACGCGAAGCGATGGAAGCGGCGCGCCGCAATCGTTTCGACCTGATCCTGATGGATTGCAGCATGCCCGAGATGGACGGCTACGAAGCAACTGCGCATATTCGCAACTTCGAAGAGCCGCTCGGACGCCGCACACCGATTGTCGCGATGACCGCCAACACCCAGCAGGGCGATGCGGAAAAATGCCTCGCCGCCGGCATGGACGACTACCTGGCCAAGCCGATCACGCTGGTGGAATTGCGGCAGAAACTGGAGCGCTGGCTCGCCAAGACAGAGCAGGGCGGCCAGCCGGCATTGCTTGCCGTGCCGGTCCACGAGAGCGATGGCAATCCGCTGGATGAGGCCGTGTTCGACAAGCTGCGCGAAATCCTCGGGCCGGCCCTGCTGCAGACCGTAACCCCTTTCCTCGAAGACACCCCGGGCTACCTCTCCCAGATGCTGCAGGGCCTCGGCGATAACGATGCGGATACGGTGCGTGCTGCCGCCCATTCGATCAAAGGCAGTGCGGGCAACCTCGGCGCGACTACGTTGGCGCAACTGGCGAAGGAGGCGGAAGAGCATGCCATCGAGCGTCGCCTCGATGAAGTGAAGCCGTTGATGTCGCGCCTGAGCCAGGCATTCGATGCGGTCGCCGCGGTGCTGAACACGGAGGTCTACATCGAAGACCGCTTGAGCATCCGCCAGGGCGAGGAAATGGCGCAGGTGCTGGTGGTCGATGACGACCGCAGCACGCGCAGCTCGCTGCGCCACACCTTGCAGCGTGATGGTTTCCGCGTGGAAGAAGCGGCTGACGGCGCGCAGGCCTTGCAGATGTTGAAGCGCATGCAGCCCGACGTGATCCTGATGGACGCCGTGATGCCGGTGATGGACGGCTTCACCGCCTGCGCCCGCGTGCAGGAACTGCCGAACGGCCGCGCGATTCCGGTGCTGATGATCACCGCGCTGGAAGACAACACCTCGGTTGAGCGTGCGTTCGCCGCCGGCGCGAGCGATTACATTCCCAAGCCCATTCACTTCGCAGTGCTGTCGCAGCGCGTGCGGCGCATCATCGAAGCGAACCAGGCAGAGAAGCGCATTCGTCACTTGGCCTACAACGACTTGCTGACCGGCTTGCCGAACCGCGCGCTGTTCATGGACCAGCTGGGTCGCCGCATCGAACAGGCGCGTGTTGCGGGCGAAGCGGTGGCAGTGCTCTTCCTCGACCTCGACCGCTTCAAGAACGTCAACGACACGCTCGGCCATGACGTCGGCGACCGACTGCTGGTGGCCGTGGCGCAGCGCATTCGTCGCAGCGTGCGCAATGCCGATTGCGTGGCGCGTTTGGGCGGCGACGAATTCACCGTGGTGCTGGCGGATGTCGCCACGCCGAATGCCGCCATCGTTGCCGCGCAAAATATTTGCCGCGCGTTGTCGACGCCGTTCCAGATCGATGGCCACGACATTTTCGTCACCACCAGCGTCGGCATCTCGATGTATCCGCACGATGCAACCGACGTCGGCACGCTGCTGAAGCACGCCGACACCGCAATGTACCGCGCCAAGAAAACCAACAGCGGCTTCCAGTTCTTCGAAGCGGCGATGGAGCACTCGATTTCCGAGCATGTACGCATGGAAAACGACTTGCGCCATGCGATCGACCGCAACGAACTGGAAGTGTTCTACCAGCCGCAGGCGCGCGTGGAAACCGGCGACATCATCGGCGCCGAAGCGCTGGTGCGCTGGCGCCATCCGACACGCGGCATGGTGTCACCGGCGGAGTTCATTCCGCTGGCGGAAGAGACCGGCCTCATCAATCCGGTCGGCGAATGGGTGTTGCGCACGGCCTGCGCACAGATGAAGAAATGGGCGGATGCAGGATTGGTGATGCGCATCGCGGTCAACCTGTCGGTCAAGCAGCTGTTGCAGAAGAACTTTGCTGCCACTGTGGAACAGGCGCTCAACGACACCGGCCTCGCGCCCAGCCAGCTGGAGCTGGAGATCACCGAAAGCACGCTGATGGAAAATGCGCAGGACACGCTTGAAGCGCTGCACCGCCTGCATGGGCTCGGCGTGCGTCTCGCGATCGATGACTTCGGCACCGGCTATTCATCGCTGTCCTACCTGAAGCGCTTCCCGGTCGACATCATCAAGATCGACCGCTCCTTCGTGCGCGACGTGCCGCACGACGCGGACGACGCCGCCATCGTTACCGGCATCATTGCACTGGCGCACAGCCTGCGTCTTGATGTGGTGGCGGAAGGCGTGGAGACGGAATCGCAACTGCGCTTCCTGCGCGATCATTCCTGCGACCTGTTGCAGGGCTACTACCTCAGCCAGCCGGTGCCGGGCGAGCAGTTCGAGCGGGAGCTGCTGTCGAAGAAATATCCGATGTGGGAAGGCCGGGCAAAGACGCTGCCGGGCATCGGTTGATGAACGTCTTGTGATTGCAGTGCAGGACGGGCCGGCAACTGCAGTCCGTCCTGTGCAGGCGGATCAGCGGATGATCCGGCCGTCCTTGCCTATCATCGTCAGATCGACGAATTCGCTGCCGCTGTGGTCGTCCGGGCCGTAGTTCACCATCAGTCCGCCGAAGTCGGTGTGGTGCATCGATTCCATTGCATGGACGAAGCCCTCGCGCGTCAGGTTGCGGCCGGCGCGCCGCAGTCCTTCCACCATCACCTTCGCGCTGACATAACCTTCCATTGCCGCATACGACACCGTCGCGCCGCTGGCCTGCGCGGCTTTCTTGAATTCCTGCCCGAGCGGTGTCGTCAGCAGGTGTGGTGCCGGCGTGATCTGCGTGATGATCACGCCGATGCCCGCCGGTCCGAGTTCCTTCACGAAGGCCAGCGAGGAGTTGTTCGACAGCGTCATGATCTGGGTCGTGCCGCCGTGCTTGCGGATCGCCTTGATCACTTCGATGGTGTTCTTTGCCGAGCTGACGATGATCAGCGCAGTCGGGTTCGCCTTGACGATGTCCGCCGCGGCCGCATCGTAGTCGGGATTGACCCGCGCAAACTTCGCCACGATCGCCGGCTTGAGCTTGCGTGCAGTCATCGCATGGTTGAAACCTTCCAGCCCGTCGAGACCGAAGGAATCATCGACGTACAGCAGGCCGATGCTCTGGATGCCGACGGTAGAGAAATGCTCGACGCCGCGCGCCACTTCAGCCTGGTAACGTGCTCGCACATTGAACAGCCAGTGGTTCACCGGCGCATGAAAGATTGCCGCACCGGTGCTGGGCGCGACCAGCGGCACATGATGCTCGGCCAGCACAGGCAGGATCGCTTCGGT
>DASVLM010000726.1:0-3199 GCA_036384875.1 Noviherbaspirillum sp. | reverse complement strand
CCAGAATCAACCCACTGCCAAGGAATGAGAAAAAGGCACCGACGTTCAGAAAAAAACCGAACAGGGAGAGTAACGTCGCAGCAAGAAATATGGAGAGCCTAGCCACTTCTAACTAGATTTCAAAGGCTTGGTCTGACTGTTAAAACTGGCTGGTGCCCAATAAACCATTTCGCTTGATCCTTCGCAAACCGCATCCCGTCTAGCATGCCGCAAAAAACTGCATATTCATACAGTATTAATTAACATGAAAATCGCCCCTGACTTTGCTGCCGTTGGGCAACCACCGAAACTGCACGATCAACTGTAACGTTGCGTCAAAGACAAACACTTTAGCCTACGTACCGAGCGTGTTTGTTTATGTGTACTGGGCCAGATCGTATATCCGCTTCCACCAGCTTCGCCATCCCGCCGATATGGGAGGACTGGAATTCCATGCCTTCTTGTCCTACTTGTTCAACGTTGGCGGCTATAGGTCAGCGTCCTGTGGACTGCATGGAAGATAGGTAATGGAGGTGCCGCCCCGAAATCGACCTGGCTATGAACATCTAAGCGGGTGTGTCGATTGTGCCGAAATGCCCTCCAGAGTCCGGGCACGTCCATTGCCGTATGCGGCTCACTTATTTTCCGTGCCTTCTTCCAGTCTCATGACTAAGGACAAGGACTATCGCGCCACCGAAAATCAACACATCGGCGACATTGAATGAATACGGGTTATTGATCGCACAACAGCTCATGTTGATGTAATCGGCAACCGCGCCATAGACAACCCGATCATAGGCATTGCTGAGTGCGCCACCGATCACAGCGCCGGACGCCAGCGGCAGAACCCATCCAGATTTGTTGCGTGCCCATAGCGTCAGCGCCAACGAGGCAGCAATACTGATTGCGACAAGCAACCAGCGGGCATCAAAATTGTTCAGAAAACCGAAATTGACTCCTTTGTTCCATGCCATGACAAAGTTGAGATAGGGTGGCCATGTGGCGATCTTCTGGACGGACGCCAGGTCGAGCCAGTGAACGATGATGACCTTAGAGAGACGGTCGAGGCCGAAGACAATACATGACGCTATAGCGATCCGTAGCATGGACATAAAGAAAGTAACTCGCTTCGTTTGAACTTGATTGGAAAGGCCTATTCATTCAAATGCGAATCTGACCACCACCGAAACTGAGCTGCATCGGCGTATCTCCACCGGGCACGACGCAGATCGCGCAATACTTCAACTCCGGAATCTTGCCGAACGGGTCGAGTGCTGCATTGGTCAGTTTGTTGATCGCCGCTTCGTAGTAGCAGAACGGCACGAAGACCGCGCCGCGCGGCGAGCTGTCGTCGGCACGCGCATACAGCGACACCTCGCCTCGTCGCGAACGTAGCGTCACCACACCACCCGGCTGCACGCCGAATGCCTGCAGGTCGAGCGGATGGATCAGCGCGACCGGGTCGGGCTCCAGCATGTCGAGCACTGCGGTACGTCGCGTCATGCTGCCGGTATGCCAGTGTTCGAGCTGGCGGCCGGTGATGAGCACGAAGGGATATTCACTGTCCGGGCGTTCGTCCGCTGGAATGATGTCGGCCGGCACGAAGCGCGCGCGGCCTGAGGCAGTCGGGAACTGCTCAGTAAACACGACGCGATCGCCCGGATCGTCCTCATGGCGGCAGGGATAGGTCACCGCATCCTCACGCTGCAAGCGCTCCCAGGTAATGCCGGCGATGCTCGGCATGCAATGCCGCATTTCCTCGAACACTTCCGACACGTCCGCGTAATGCCATTCCAGACCGATGCGCGCCGCGACCTGCTGGATGATCCACAAGTCCTGCCGTGCGTCGCCGGGAGGATCGATCGCTTGTCGCCCGAGTTGCACGGTGCGGTCGGTGTTGGTGAAGGTGCCGGTCTTTTCCGGGAAGGCGGATGCCGGCAGTACCACATCTGCCAGTGAGGCGGTTTCGGTCAGGAAGATGTCTTGGACCACGAGGAAGTCCAGAGTGGCCAGCGATTCGCGCGCATGGTTCGCGTCGGGGTCGGACATCGCCGGGTTCTCGCCCATGATGTACATGCCGCGCACCTTCCCTGCCTTGATGGCATGCATTACTTCGACCACGGTCAGGCCGGGCTGCGCATCCAACGGCGTGTTCCACAGACTCGCAAAGCGCGCATGCGCATCGGCGTTGTCCACGCGCTGGTAATCCGGGAACATCATTGGAATCAAGCCGGCATCGGAGGCGCCCTGCACATTGTTCTGGCCGCGCAGCGGATGCAGGCCGGTGCCGGGCCGGCCGATCTGGCCGGTCAGCAGCGCCAGCGCGATGAGGCAGCGCGCGTTGTCGGTGCCGTGGATATGCTGGGAAATGCCCATGCCCCACAGGATCATCGATGCTTTCGAGCTGGCATACAGTCGCGCGACTTCGCGGATGGTATTGGCTTCGATGCCGCAGATCGGCGCCATCGCTTCCGGACTGTAGCCTTCGACATTGCGTTGCAGTTCGTCGTAGCCGATGGTACGGCTCTCGATGAAGCTGCGGTCGACCAGGTTTTCATGGACGATGACATGCATCATCGCGTTGAGCAGCGCGACGTCGGTGTCGGGCTTGAATTGCAAAAAGCGCCAGGCGAGGCGGGACAAATCGGAACGGCGCGGATCGGCCACGATGAGCTTGGTGCCGTTCTTCACAGCGTTCTTGATCCAGCTCGCCGCAACCGGATGATTGACCGCCGGATTGGCGCCGATCACGATCACCACTTCCGCCTGTGCCACATCGAGCACCGGGTTCGAGACCGAACCGGAACCGATGCCTTCCAGCAGCGCCGCCACCGAAGATGCATGGCAGAGGCGAGTGCAGTGGTCGACGTTATTGCTACCGAAGCCGGTGCGCACCAGCTTCTGGAACAGATAGGCTTCCTCGTTGCTGCCCTTGGCGGAACCGAAGCCCGCCAGCGCGCGCTTGCCGTGCGTGTCGCGAATGTGCCGCAGACGCGTGCCGACCAGCTCCAGTGCTTCCTCCCAGGTCGCTTCGCGGAACACCTGCTTCATGTCTTCCGGCGCGACGGTGGCATGCGCCAGCTTGGGGGCATCCGCGCGGCGGATCAGCGGCTTCTTCAGACGATGCGGATGATGGGCGTAGTCGAAACCGTAGCGTCCTTTCACACACAGGCGCGACTGGTTGGCCGGCCCGTCGCGTCCTTCCACGTAGAGAATGCGG
>DASVLM010000725.1:0-2315 GCA_036384875.1 Noviherbaspirillum sp. | reverse complement strand
GATTCCAGAATCGATCAGATGGCCGTGCATGAATATGGCGACGTCATGATCGTCAGCTTTCTCTGGCACATGACCCGCGATGGGCAGAGCGCTTCGACCGACGTCTTCGTGGTCGATACCTGGAAATCGGTAGACGGCAATTGGAAGCTCGACGTGCGTTATGCGTCCGAGGCGCACGGCGCGCAGGCCCCCATCCCGGGCGACGAGCCGGGGAAGGTTCCGGACAAGAAAAAGCTTTGAGGAGGCACATCACCCGTGAATTCGCTGATTCGAATGAAGGGCAACTTGTTGGCCGCTATCCTGGCATGCTGCGCCATGTCCGCCGGTGCCGAAACCGAGGTCGAAGCGCAAATCCACAAGGCCATCGAGCCACGCATGGGCAAGAACGTCAAGGTGGACGAGGTCAGGAAGACTCCCTACGGCGGACTGTATGAGATCCGCACCAACGGCGACATCTTCTACACCGACGAGTCCGCCAGTTATCTGTTTGTCGGCAAGATCATCGACGCGCACAACTATCACGACTTGACCAAGGAGCGCGCCGATCAACTGGCAGGCATCCGCTTTGCCGATTTGCCATTGAACGAGGCGATCAAGACCGTAAAAGGTGACGGCAAGCGCGTGATGGCAATATTCGAAGACCCCAACTGTCCGTACTGCAAGAAGCTGCATCAAACCTTGCAGAGCGTCGATAACGTCACCGTCTACACCTTTCTGCTGAATATTCTTTCGGATGATTCGGCAATCAAGGCAGCCAATATCTGGTGTGCCGGCGACCCTGCCGCGGCATGGGACAACTGGATGCTGCATAACGTGGCGGCGCCGGCCGCAAAGTCCGGCTGCAAGGCGCCGAACGATCAAATCCTGGCGTTGGGCAAATCGCTCAGAATTTCCGGCACGCCCACCTTGTATTTCGCCGACGGCTCGCGCAGCAGCGCCGTGCCGACAGCGCAGGAACTCGAAGCACGGCTTGCGTCGTCGAACTAATTCGAGGCGCCATCCGGGGGAACGATGCCATGGTTTCGATTCGAATTGCCGCCGCGGCCGTCGCATCCGGATTGGCGATTTCGGCACTGACCGCCTGGGTCTGCTTGCACGAAGACCGTCCGGCGGAGAGCGCACCGATTGACGCCGCACAGCCCGGGCATCCTATGAACCCGGCTTCGGCCGAAGCGGGCTCCCCTCTTGAATCGCTCAATGCAGCACCGCCCCTGCCCGTAAAGGTCTTCCGCCTCTCCTTCGATGCCGATGGACAACCTGTCCCCAACGACGACTTGCGTGCGGCATTCGACTACTACCTGCTGGAAATCGGCGGCGACAAGGGGGCGCGCGAACTGACCGACATGGCAGGCGCGCATGCATCGGCAGCCGAGACCCGCGCGCTGAATGAGTTGGCGAGGAAGTATCTGCTTTACATGCGCGAGAACGACGCCGCTTTAGCCGCAGCAGGCCTGGGCCCGGACTCGCTGCATAGCGCGCGCGGACTGGAGGCTTGTGCAAACTGGCTGACGCAGCGTGAACAGTTGCAGCACGCGACACTGGGGGAAAACCTCGCTTCGGCCATGTTCGGCAACGACAATCTGCTCCTGCGCGGTGCGCTTGCGCAAATGCGTTCCGGTGCGGAAGGCAGCGCCGCGGAATCCGAGGAGCAGAGCGGCATCCGCCATCCGTCTCATGCGACCTCGCCTACGGCGAGAGGAGACGATGCGGATATGGCTTCAACCCTTGCGCCGGCATTGCGCAGTTTCGCCGATCAAGCCATCGCCCTTCGCGCATGGCGCAGACGCTACGACGACATGTTGGCCGTTTTCGGGCGCAGGAATCTCGACGCGCACGCAGCCGGCAAAACGGGCGGCGATGCCAATGCTCTGCTGCGCGATTACTTTCCTTCGGACGAAGACAGGCGCCGTGCGGCGACCGAGCTTGCGCGCGAATAGGCGAGGTCGATACATGCCCAATGCAGGTCGTGGCCTCGACGCTGCCTCGCGCATGCAGCACATCATCTGAGGGAAACCTCTCGTTTTTTCCTTTTCCCTCCAGCCTTCTGCAACCCTGTTTGCAAGACCTGTGCCCATATGAATTTCCAGGGCGAAGCATGGGATCGTATCCCCAAGGGGTATCGAAGTGGCATTATCCCTGCGCGCTGTATGGGCAACCAGGCCAATTTCCCGCCCGCTAATTCCATCGGGAATGGAGGGAAAATTTTCGTGCGCCCCTGTCAGAAACTGCAGTTGCGCAAATTTGTTAATCGATTGTAAACTTGACCCACTCATTTCGGATAGTAAAGGAATTGAGATACAGAAAAGCGCTGCGCG
>DASVLM010000724.1:0-8617 GCA_036384875.1 Noviherbaspirillum sp. | reverse complement strand
GCCGGAGCCGAAGCCCATGTAATTCGACTGGATGAAGCTCACCATCATGCCGTTGTCGTCGGCCACCGAGAGGTAGACGGTGCCGCCTTTGGGCGGAGTACCGTGCTTGAAGTCTTGCGCTTGCGTCATGTCGATCAGCTTGGCCCGTTCGTTGAGGTAGCCGTCGTCGAGCAGGTCCTCGGCGGTGATCTTGCTCATCGACGTACTGTCCGCCACCCAGTGATAGGTATCGGCGAAGGCAAGCTTCATCGCCTCGATCTGCAGGTGCTGGCTGTCTGCAGAATCGACCGGATAATGTGCAATATCGAAGCGGTCGAGGATGCCGAGCGCGATCAGCGCGGCGATGCCTTGCCCGTTGGGCGGCAGTTCGTGCAAGGTGTGGCCGGCGAAGTCGCGGCTGATCGGCGTTACCCATTCCGGCTTGTACGAAGCGAGGTCGTCCAGCGTCAACGCACCGCCTTGATGCCGTGCGCAGGCGGCGATCGCTTCCGCGAGTTCGCCGCGATAGAAGGCTTCCGCGCGCGACTCGGCGATACGTGTCAGGCTGTGCGCCGCGTCGGGGAAGGTGACCAGTTCGCCGACGTGCGGCGCACGTCCGTGAGGCATGAACGTGCGGCGGAATCCCGGGAAGGTCTTGAGGACGGGAACGGCAGTGGCCCACTTGCGCTGCACGATTTGCGAGACCATGAAGCCGCGTTCGGCCAGCTCGATGGCGGGCTCGAACAGGTCGAAGAAGGGCAGCTTGCCGAAGCGCTCGGCGAGTTCGATCCAGCCGGCGACGGCGCCGGGTACCGTCACGGTGTCCCAGCCGCGCTGCGGCATCTTGCCGTGGTGTTTTTTTTCGAAGTAGTCGGCCGTCCATGCCTGCGGCGCAGGGCCGGAAGCATTCAGCCCATGCAACTGGCCATCAGCCCACACCATCGCGAAAGCGTCGCCGCCCAGGCCGCAGGAAACGGGCTCGACCACGGTCAATGCAGCCGCGGCGGCGATGGCGGCATCGACCGCGTTGCCGCCTTTCTGGAGCATGCGCAATCCGGCTTGCGCGGCCAAGGGATGGGACGTGGCGACAACATTGCGCGCGAAGAGCGGCACGCGCACGGAAGGGTAAGGATTGTTCCAGTCGAAAGCTGCCATGGCTGATCGTCGAGGATTGCGGCCGGGTGGCCTGCGGGACGTCCGCCATGCTGTGTTGCCGCGCGGCGGGGCTCATGCTGCAGATGCTGTGTTTGAACTACCCGACGATTGTACGTGGCGCAACGCAAAAAGCCACTGTTGTCATTTGATCAATGGCAAAGAAAAATGCCGTTCAGCACACAGCCGAACGGCGTAGCCGCGAAAATTTCCCGGCGAACATGCCGGGACGCGACTTCAGATGACGCCGCTTTTTTTCAGTGCGGCGATGTCGTCGGCGCTCTTGCCCAGCAGTTCGCCCAGCACTTCCTCGGTATGCTGGCCCAGCAGCGGCGGCGGCATGTCGTAGGCCGGAGGCGTGGCCGACATCTTCATCGGACTGCCGACCAGCTTCACCGTGGCGCCGGTCGGATGCGGCAGGTCCACGCGCATGCGGCGTGCCTGTACCTGCGGGTTCTCGAACACTTCATCAAGGTTGTTGATCGGCCCGCAAGGCACGCCGGCCGCTTCCAGTGCATCGATCCATTGCTGCTTGGTCTTGGTCTTCACCATCTCGGCGAGGAGTGGCACCAGCGTGTCGCGATGGCGCACACGCATCGGATTTGTCGCGAAGCGTTCGTCGAGGGCGAGTTCCGGCCGCCCGCCCGCTTCGACGAATTTGCGGAACTGCCCGTCGTTGCCAACCGCGACGATGATGTGTCCGTCCGAGGTGGCAAAGGTCTGGTAGGGCACGATGTTGGGATGCGCATTGCCCCAGCGCTTCGGCGCCTGCCCGCTGGCGAGGTAATTCGTGTTCATGTTCGCCAGCATCGCCACCTGCACGTCGAGCAGCGCCATGTCGATGTACTGGCCTTCGCCGGTACGGTCGCGATGCGCGAGTGCCGCCATCACGGCGATGGTGGAATACATGCCGGTCATCAGGTCCGAGATTGCCACGCCCGCCTTCTGCGGCCCGCCGCCGGGCAGGTCGTCGCGCTCACCGGTGATCGACATGAAGCCGCCCATGCCCTGGATGATGAAGTCGTAACCGGCGCGCTGTGCATAGGGGCCGTCCTGGCCGAAGCCGGTGATGGAGCAGTAGACGATATCCGGCTTTTCCTTCTTCAGGGATTCGTAATCAAGCCCGTACTTTTTCAATTGCCCGACCTTGTAGTTCTCCAGCACCACGTCGGATTGCCGGGCCAATGCACGGATGATGTCCTGCCCTTCCGCGCTGGCGATGTCGACAGTGACGGAGCGCTTGCCGCGATTGGCGGCGAGGTAGTAGGCCGCTTCCGTCGTGTCGTGGCCGTCCGCATCGCGCAGGTAGGGTGGGCCCCAGTGGCGCGTGTCATCGCCCGCGCCGGGGCGTTCGATCTTGATGACGTCGGCGCCGAGGTCGGCAAGGTTTTGGGCGCACCACGGGCCGGCAAGCACGCGGGTGAGGTCGAGTACGCGGATGTGTCCGAGGGATTTTTTCAGTGGCGAATCAGCCATGTTTCGAATTGGTCGGCAGTGAGCGGTTGGGTAAAGTAAAAGCCTTGCGCGATGTCGCAGCCGCGATCGCGCAGGTAGTCCAGCTGCTCCTGCGTTTCCACGCCTTCTGCCACGACATCGAGCCCCAGCGGCTGCGCCATCGAGATGATGGCATCCGTCACCGCGCGTTCGTCGCTCGCTGCCGGCAGCCCGCTGACCAGGCTGCGGTCGATTTTAACCTTATGCACCGGATAGCGCCGGAGGTAGGCCATATTCGAGTACCCGGTGCCGAAATCGTCGATCGACAGGCCGATCTCCATTTCGGCGATGCGCTCCAGTACCGAAGCGCTCATCACGTCGCGCCGCATTGCAGTGCTCTCGCTGATTTCCAGTTCGAGACGCGTGGCCGGCACGCCGCTGCGGTCGAGCGCATCTTCGAGCATCTGCAGCAGGCGTGCATCGGTGATCTGCGCGGTCGAAAGATTGACGGCGATGCGCATGCGGTCGTGTCCGCTCTCTTCCCATTTGCGCAACTGCTCGCAAGCATCGCGCAGCACCCAGGCACTGATCTGCTGCATCAGGCCGAATTCTTCCGCCGTCGGCAGGAACGCGGACGGCAGCAGGACGCCGTGCTGCGGATGACGCCAGCGCAGCAGCGCTTCGACGCAGTGAATGGTGCCGGTCTGCAGGTCCACCTGCGGCTGGTAGAAATGCTGCAGCTCGCCTTCGCGGATCGCGCGCCGCAGCTCGACTTCGAGCACCGACCTGCTTTCCAGCCGGTGCGCCAGCCGCGGGCTGTACATGCGGTAGCAGTTGCGTCCGCCCGATTTGGCATGCGCCAGCGCGATCTGCGCATGCGTCTGCAACGTGTTGAAATCGCTGCCGTCGAGCGGGTAGAGCGCGACGCCTGCGCTGGCCGAGGCGCGTACTTCATTACCCTTGAGGGAATAGGTGCCCTGCAGGACGTCAATGATTTCCTGGCCGATGTCGTCCGCCACGCGTGCATCGCCGAGGTTGCGGGCGAGCAGCAGGAAGCGGTCGCCGTTCGCGCGCAGCAGCAGGTCGTCCTTGCGCACCACGTTCTTCAAGCGCAACGCCATCGTGCGCAGCAACTGGTCGCCGGTCGCATGGCCGTGCTGCTCGTTGATGCCGCGAAAGCCGTCGACGTCGATCAGGAAGACCGCCTGCGCCGATGCGCCGGCAATCGTTCGCGGGAAGAGCTTGTCGGCGCGCTCGGCGAGGGTATCCATTCCCGGCAGGCCGGTCACGCTGTCGCTGCCGTGCTGCTCGCTCACCTGCGGCTCGCTGCGCGCACGTTCCGGCTTGCCATAGATGCGCGCGACGAGGGCGGCAGCGCTGCCGATCAGTTCCGTTTCGTCCTTGCGCCATGCATGCGGTTCATGCAGGCAGGAGAGCATGAGAACGCCTTCGGGTTGGCCCTCCTGCCGCACCGGGGCGAGGATGGCGGACTTGATCGACAAGGCGTGGAAGTATTCGCAGGACAGCGCGGTGCGCGGATCGCGGTCCACATCGTCCGCGGTCAGCGCACTGCCGCCGGAGAGCGCCAGCCGCAGCAGCGAATGCAGTGCGCGTATCGAGGCAGTGTCGGCCTGGTCGGTATCGAAATTCTGGCTGACATCGTCGTAGGCGAGCATGCAGCGCGTTTGCGCCGGGCTCGGGTGCACGATCCAGTAGGCGCAGCGTTGCGCACCGAGTGCCTTGGCGGTCGACTTCAGGATCGTGCGCAGCGCGGAATGCGGTTCCGGTTGCGCCTGCAGCGCGGTGGTCAGCAACTTGTTCAGGTAATGCAGCTGCCGGCCGTTGTCGGCGGTAGCGCGGGCGGAGGGAAATGGAGTGCTGCGGTCTTCCGGCATAGTGGCGTACGACGCATTCCTGGCCGAGGGTAGGCAGCCGGGACCTTGTCGCCCATGGATTGCGATTCGGATTAGACTAAGGCTTGTCCCGCTTCATTCACAGATATAGATCAAGCCATGTGGATTTATCCCAAGGTTGTTGCCCATCGCGGCGGCGGCACGCTTGCGCCGGAGAATACGCTGGCGGCGATGCGCTGCGGCCTGCAGCATGGATTCCGTGCGGTCGAATTCGATGTCATGCTGTCGAAGGACGGCGTGCCGGTGCTGATGCACGATCCGCAATTCGGCCGTACGGTGCGCGGCATTGGCAGCGTACCGGAATCGACGGCGGCAGAACTTGCGGCCATGGATGCCGGTTCCTGGTTCGGTCCGGCGTTTGCCGGCGAACCCGTACCTTCCTATGAAGCGGCAGTTGCTTTCTGCAAGGAAAACGCGATCTGGATGAATGTTGAGATCAAGCCCGCGCCTTCATGCGAGGTCGAGACCGGGCGCGTGACAGCCGAGTCCACGCTGCGACTGTTTGCAGACGAAATCGAACAAGGCGCGCCCGCGCCGCGCCTGCCGCTGTTCTCGTCGTTTTCCTTTGATGCATTGATGGCCGCCAAGCAGGCCTCGCCCGACATTCCGCGCGGTTTTCTTGTCGACAAGATTCCGCCCGACTGGCTGCAACGCCTGCGCGAGCTGGATGCAATTGCGCTGCACACCAATCACAAGAGCCTGACGGAATCGCTTGCGCGTGCCGTGAAGGAGGCGGGCTTCGGCCTCTTCTGCTATACGGTCAATACGCCGGAGCGGGCTCGCGAGCTCTTTGCTTGGGGCGTGGACGCGTTCTGTACGGATCGCATTGATCTCATCGGTCCGGCCTTCCGCTGATGCGGCGCCGGAGCCGAGTTATGTTTCGGGCAAATGTGCGGGTTACGTTCCGTTACACGGCTTACATTCGACCTGTCGGCGTATCCGTCGCCCTTGCGTTTTAGGAGCCATGAGCGCTGTGCTCATCCCTCCAGAACGAAAGGAAAGACGATGAAAAAGACTCTCCCCCTGCTGCTCGCAGCCCTGATCGCCGCTCCTGTGTTTGCACAAAGCGCACAAACTGAAGTGAACCGCGACCTGCGTCAGCAGCAGCGCATCGAAAGCGGCCTGCAGTCCGGCCAGCTCAATACCCGCGAAGCCGCGCGCCTCGAGCGCGAGCAGTCGGGTGTCGAACACGCCGAAGCCAAGGCAATGCGCGACGGCACCGTCTCCGCCCAGGAGCAGGCACGTATCGGTCGCATGCAGAACAAGGTCAGCGCCGACATCAACGCTGAAAAGCACGATGGGCAGATTGGCAATCCGAATTCCGCTTCCAGCCGCCGCATGCAGGCCGACGTGCAGCGCGACATCAAGCAGCAGCAGCGCATCGCCAACGGCGTGAAGGACGGCTCGCTGACCACTCATGAAGCCGGCAAGCTGGAACGTGGCCAGGCCCGCAGCGAGCGCCTCGAAGCGCGCGCCGGCGCCAACGGCCGTGTGGGCGCTGGCGAGCAGGCACGCGTGCAGCGTTCCGAGAACCACCAGTCGCGCCGCATCCGCCACCAGCGCCACGATGCGCAGCATGGTTGATTGAACAACAGTCAACGGTTTTCCGGCAAGGCCCGCCCCGGTTTCCGCGGCGGGCCTTTTGCCATGCGAACCACCGTTCGTCCGAATGGGCATATCACGTATAATCAAAGGTTTGCAATACTTTGCCATTGCCCCTTACTCATTCGGCACCCAACATGAAATCGTCTGAAATCCGCGAAAAGTTCCTGAAGTATTTCGAATCGAAGGGCCACACGATCGTTGCCTCCAGCCCGGTCGTGCCGGGCGACGATCCGACGCTGCTGTTCACCAACGCTGGCATGAATCAGTTCAAGGACGTCTTCCTCGGCTTCGACAAGCGTCCGTACACCCGTGCCACCACGTCGCAGAAGTGCATCCGCGCCGGCGGCAAGCACAACGATCTGGAAAACGTCGGCTACACCGCGCGCCACCACACCTTCTTCGAAATGCTGGGCAACTTCAGCTTCGGCGATTACTTCAAGCACGACGCGATCAAGTTCGCGTGGGAACTGCTGACCGACGTTTTCAAGCTGCCGAAGGAAAAGCTGTGGGTGACCGTCTACGCGGAAGACGACGAAGCCTATGACATCTGGCACAAGGAAGTCGGCGTGCCGGCCGAGCGTATCGTGCGCATCGGCGACAACAAGGGCGCGCGCTATGCGTCCGACAACTTCTGGATGATGGGCGACACCGGTCCCTGCGGCCCCTGCACCGAAATCTTCTACGACCACGGCCCCGAGATCCCCGGCGGCCCGCCCGGATCGCCCGATGAAGACGGCGACCGCTACATCGAAATCTGGAACAACGTGTTCATGCAGTTCAACCGCGACGAAGCGGGCGTGATGCACAAGCTGCCGAAGCCTTCCGTCGACACCGGCATGGGCCTGGAGCGCATCACCGCGGTGCTGCAGCATGTGCACAGCAATTACGAGATCGACACCTTCGTCAACCTGCTCGCCGCCGCCAAGAAGGTGGTGGATGGTGCTGGTGCAGGCGACTGCGATAAAGACTCGCCGTCGCTGAAGGTCATCGCCGACCACATCCGCGCCTGCACTTTCACGGTGGTCGACGGCGTCATCCCAAGCAATGCCGGCCGCGGTTACGTGCTGCGCCGCATCGCCCGTCGCGCGATCCGCCACGGCTACAAGCTGGGCGCGCGCAAACCCTTCTTCCATGCGCTCGTGCCCGCGCTGGTTGCCGAGATGGGCGACGCCTATCCGGAACTGCGCCAGAACGGCGAGCGCGCGATGCAGGTGCTCAAGCAGGAAGAAGAAGCCTTCTTCCGCACCATTGCCAACGGCATGGACATCCTCGAACGCGCGCTGGCATCCGGCGCCAGGGTGATTGATGGCGACACCGCGTTCAAGCTGCACGACACCTACGGCTTCCCGGTCGACCTCACCGCCGACGTCTGCCGCGAGCGCGGCGTGACGGTGGACGAAGTGCGCTTCAACCAGTTGCTCGACGAGCAGCGTCAGCGCGCCCGCGAAGCCGGCAAGTTCAAGATGGCGCAGGGCCTCGAATACAGCGGCAGCCCGACCACTTTCCACGGCTACGACAAGCTGACCCATGAGACTGCCAAAGTCACGGCGATCTACGTCGACGGCACCTCGGTGCAGCAAGCCAATTCCGGCGACGATGCGGTGATCGTGCTCGACCACACGCCGTTCTATGCCGAAAGCGGCGGCCAGGTCGGCGACACCGGCGAACTGCGCAATGCCGCAGCCCGCTTGCTCGTCGAAGACACGATCAAGGTCCAGGCCGACGTGTTCGGCCATCATGGCAGCATCGCCGAAGGTGCGATCAAGGTCGGCGATGTCGTCAATGCCAAGGTCGACGCCGAGAAGCGCGCGAAGACCATGCGTAATCACAGCGCCACTCACTTGATGCACAAGGCACTGCGCGAAGTGCTCGGTTCGCACGTGCAGCAGAAGGGTTCGCTGGTCAATGCGGAGCGCACCCGTTTCGACTTCGCCCACAACGGCCCGGTGACCGCGGAGCAGATCCGCAAGGTCGAGGAAATCGTCAATGCCGAAATCCTTGCCAACCTGCCGACGCAGGCGCGCGTGATGCCGATCGATGAAGCGCAGAAGACTGGCGCGATGATGCTGTTCGGCGAGAAGTATGGCGACGAAGTGCGCGTGCTCGATATCGGATCTTCGCGTGAACTGTGCGGCGGTACGCACGTACAGCGCACCGGCGACATCGGCCTGTTCAAGGTTGTCGCCGAGGGTGGCGTCGCTGCCGGCGTGCGTCGTATCGAAGCAGTCACCGGCGAGAATGCGCTGGCTTATCTGCAGTCGCTCGAATCGACGGTCAACCAGGCTGCCGGCACCTTGAAGGTGACGCCGGCAGAAATCACCGGTCGTATCGGCAGCGTGCTCGAACAAGTCCGCGCGCTGGAGAAGGAACTTGCCTCGTTGAAGGGTAAGCTCGCTTCCAGCCAGGGCGATGAACTGGTCGCCAAGGCAGTCGACATCAATGGCATCAAGGTGCTGGCTGCAACGCTCGACGGCGCCGACATTCCCGCGCTGCGCGAGACCATGGACAAGCTGAAGGACAAGCTCAAGACCGCC
>DASVLM010000723.1:0-1738 GCA_036384875.1 Noviherbaspirillum sp. | reverse complement strand
GTTTCGTGCTGCATGCGCCGCATGGCAACTTTTCCTCGATGATGACGGTAAGCGACGACATCGCCCTGACCACTTCCAAGGATGTGCTCGAATCGGTGGCTTCCGGCGACGGTCCGCGCCGCGTGCTGGTCACGCTCGGCTGTGCAGGATGGAGTGCCGGACAGCTGGAGCAGGAAATCGGTCGCAACGGCTGGCTGACGGTTCGCGCCGATCCCGCCGTCATCTTCGACATGCCGATCGAGGAGCGTTTCGCCGCAGCGATGAAGCTGCTCGGCATCGACCCCATGATGCTCGCCGGCGAAGCGGGCCATGCGTGAGTCCTGAGCAGTGGAAACGGTTCTCGGATTCGACTTCGGCCTCAAGCGTATCGGCGTCGCTGTCGGCAATACCTTCATCAGGCAGGCGCAACCGCTGACCGTCATCTCCGAGCCGACCAATGACGGCAAGTTTGCCGCGCTCGGAAAGATCATCGACGAGTGGAAGCCCGCGACCTGCGTGGTCGGGCTGCCGATGCATCCGGATGGCGCCGAACACGAGATGACCGTACGCTGCCGGCGCTTCGCCAACCAGCTTAACGGCCGCTTCGGTGTGACGACGGTGCTGGTCGACGAACGCTACTCATCGGCGGTGCTCCATCAGCAGCGCGGCGAAACGATCGACGCCGAAGCCGCCGCAATCATTTTGCAACAATACTTCAATGACTATGCCGAATCCTGAACTCGACGCCGAGGCGCTGTACGCCACCCTCGCACAATGCGTCCAAGCCGGGCTTGCGAATGCAAAGGATGTCGCCGTCGTGGGCATCTACTCCGGTGGTGCCTGGTTGGCCGAAAGGCTGGCGAAGGAACTGCAGCTGGAGGACCGCCTCGGTTTCATCGACGTTTCCTTCTATCGCGACGACTACGCGGAGAAGGGCCTGCATGCCGAAGTGAAGCCGACACACATTCCGTTCGAGGTCGAAGGCGCGACCATCGTGCTGGTGGACGATGTGCTCTACACCGGCCGCACTACGCGCGCGGCGATCAACGAACTCTTCGATTACGGCCGCCCGGCGCGCATCATGCTGGCGGCACTGGTTGACCGCGGCGGACGTGAACTGCCGATCGCGGCCGACTTCGTCGCCGAGAAGGTGACCATTCCGGAGGACCGGCAACTCGTACTGCAACGTGCCGGCGACGGCCGTCTCACGCTCACGGTGGACCATGCATAACCCGCAATTGAACAAGAACGGTGAGTTGCAACATCTGCTCACCATCGAAGGACTGCCGAAAGCCGTCATCACCCATATCCTCGATACCGCATCTTCCTTCGTCAGCATCAGCGACCGCGAAGTCAAGAAGGTGCCGCTGATGCGCGGCAAGAGCGTGTTCAATCTCTTCTTCGAGAACTCGACGCGCACCCGCACGACCTTCGAGATCGCATCCAAGCGCCTGTCGGCGGACGTGATCAACCTGAACATCTCCGCGTCGAGCACTTCGAAGGGCGAGTCGCTGCTGGACACCATCGACAACCTCGCGGCGATGCACGCCGACATGTTCGTGGTGCGCCACGCGCAATCCGGCGCGCCCTACCTGATCGCCAAGCATCTGATCGATACCAACCAGCCGCACGTGCATGTGGTCAACGCGGGCGACGGGCGTCATGCGCATCCGACGCAGGGCTTGCTCGACATGTACACCATCCGCCACTACAAGAAGGATTTCAGCAACCTGACGGTGGCCATCGTTGGCGACATCCT
>DASVLM010000722.1:0-10402 GCA_036384875.1 Noviherbaspirillum sp. | reverse complement strand
TTCCGGCCGTCAGCAGGACGGCACCGACAGCAAGCGCCCAGCGATGCGTGTCCAGCCACAGTTGCGCGCTCGAGTTCACTGCCTGCCTGTCGAAGCGACCGTGCGCGCCATGATCGCCGGGGACGGGCGCATACAAGTTGTCCTGCCGCGACGGCGACACAGGCTGCTTGCCCTCCTGTCCCTTGTAGGCCTTGAAGGCGAGCATGCGGTCGAGAAAGCCCGGAATCACACGCGTACCGAGAATGGCCTTCACCGCCGGCCAACCGACCCATAATTCGCGCCGGCGGTGCAGCGCAGCCCAATAGATGCCGCGCGCGGCCACTTCCGGCTGGAAGATCTTGCCGAGCGGCTTGGGCTGGTCCGGCAGGCAGGTGCGGCCCCAATCGAATTGCGGCGTGTTGAACGCGGACAGGTGCACCATGGTCAGGTGGATGTCGCTCCGGCTATGGATCAGCTCCGAACGCAGCGAATCGGTAAAGCCGCGAATCGCGCTCTTGGCGCCGCAGTACGCGGCCTGCAGCGGAATCGAGCGATAGGCCAGCGCGGAACCGACCTGCACGATGGAACCTCGATTGCGCGGCTTCATCCGTTTCAGCGCCGCCATCGTGCCCCAGACGGTACCGAGGTAGGTAACGTCCGTGGCGCGCTGGAAGTCTTCCGGTGCAATGTGCTCCACTTCGCAAAAGACAGTGGACATTGCATTGTTGACCCATACGTCGATCTCGCCCCATTCCCGTTCCACCTGCTCGGCAGCGGCCTCCACCTGCGCCTGGTCGGCGACATCGACCGGGACGACCATGGCTTGGCCGCCGGCCTCTTCCACTTCGCGCCGCGCGCCTTCCAGCCCGTCTGTGCCACGTGCGAGCAGCGCGACGCGCCAGCCGTGCTTTGCGAATTCCACTGCGGTGGCGCGGCCGACTCCGGCCGATGAACCCGTGACGACCACGACTTTTCCTTGCATGTTTTACCCTCCTTCAGCGTCTTGAGATTGCGGTGGCGTCTGCCACGGCACCCGGTTGATGACCCGCGTCGCGTAATCCGTATGGCTCAACACGAACAGCAGCGCCAGCGTGAACAGCGCAGTGGCGGCGACGATGCGCAGCATCGCCGCCGCCTTGCGCAAATGCATGAAGAAGATCGCCACCAGCAAGGCCTTGGCAACGGCGATGCCGAGATTGAGCGCGTTGTTCCATGCACCCAGCTTGAGATAGGAACTGCCGAAGGTCAGCAGCAGCAAGACAATCAGCGCTACCCACACCAGGGCGCTGCGGCGATAGGCGTGGCGTTCTTCGTTCGTCATCCGCTGCTCCTTCCCACGAGATAGAGAATGGGATAGAGGAAGATCCAGACCATGTCGACGAAGTGCCAGTACAGCGCCGCGACCTCCAGCCTTTCCGGCGCAGCGAAACGATGTGCACCGCGCCACAGGCCGATGGCGAACACCAGCACCATCGTGATGCCTATCGTGAGATGCAGTGCATGCAATCCGGTCAAGCCGAAATAGAGGAAGTAGAACATCCGTGCCGGGTCAGCATGGTTCTTCTCGGGGAAATCGAACGAAGCGCCGGGAAACAGGTGTTCCTGCCATTCGTGGAAATATTCCGTTCCCTTGATGCCGAGGAAGACCAGGCCAAACGCGGCAACCGCGATCAGCATCCACATCGCGCGCTTTGTCGCGCCGGCCTTGCGCGCCTCCACCGCCGTTGCCATCAGGAGGCTGCTGGTCAGCAGGACGGCTGTATTGATGGTGCCGAGCACCGCTTCGGTGTGCCGGCTGGCGGCGGCGAAGCCGTCGGGGAAATGCGTGCGGCCGTAGTAGTAGCCGAAGAACAGCGGGCCGAAGAACATCAGCTCTGTCGCGAGGAAGACCCACATGCCGAGCGTGGCCGCCTCCTCCTGCTGCACGGCGTTGTCGAACTGTTCGGCATGGTGCGTGGTATTCGTGGCGTTCGCAGCGTGCGTGTTCATTGCGGCGCCTCCGTGCCGGTTTCCGGATCGTATTCGTAGGGACCGCGCTGCACCGTCGGCGTGAAGCGGAAGTTGTTCTTGGGCGGCGGCGACGTGGTTTGCCATTCCAACCCCGTCGCGTGCCAAGGGTTGGCGTCGGCGCGCTTGCCGTAGAACAGCGACCACAGCAGGTAACCCAGCGGGAGCAGGTAGCCGACCGCGAGGATGGATGCTCCCGCGGAGGACAGCACATTGAGCAGCTGGAATTCCGGCGGATATGCATGGTAGCGGCGCGGCATGCCCTCATACCCGAGCAGGTATTGCGGAAAGAAAGTGAGGTTGAAACCGAAAAAGATGATCAGCGCGGCGATACGTCCCCACATTTCGGGATACATGCGGCCGGTAATCTTCGGCCACCAGAAATGAATGCCGCCGAGGTAAGCCATGACCGAACCGCCGACCATGATGTAATGAAAGTGCGCGATGACGAAGTAGGTGTCGGTCAGGTGCACATCCAGGGCGAGCGAAGCCAGCACCAGGCCGGTCAGGCCGCCGATGGTGAACAGGCCGACGAAGCCGAGCGCGTACAGCATCGGCGCGGAAAAGGTGATGCGGCCCTTGTAGAGCGTCGCGGTCCAGTTGAAGACCTTGATCGCCGAGGGAATCGCCACCAGGAAGGACAGCAGTGAAAACACCATGCTCGCATACGTCGACTGGCCCGAGACGAACATATGGTGGCCCCACACCAGGAAGCCGATCGACGCGATGCCGAGGATGGCATAGGCCATGAAGCGATAGCCGAACACATGCTTGCGCGCAAAGCAGGGAATGAGTTCGCTCGCCACGCCCATTGCCGGCAAGACCATGATGTAGACCGCCGGATGCGAATAGAACCAGAACAGGTGCTGGAACAGCAGCGGATCGCCGCCCAGCGCGGGATCGAAGATGCCGATGTGCAGCAGGCGCTCGGCGCCGAGCAGCACCAGCGTCATTGCCAGCACCGGCGTGGCCAGCACGAGGATGATGGCGGTGGCGTAATTGGCCCACACGAACAGCGGCAGGCGGAACCACGTCATGCCGGGCGCGCGCATCTTGTGCACGGTGACGATGAAGTTCAGTCCGGTGAGTATCGAAGAAAAGCCGAGGATGAAGACGCCGGTGATGGCGAGGAGCACATGGCTTTTCGAGAACATGGTGGAGAACGGCGTGTAGAAGGTCCAGCCGGTATCCACGCCGCCCGCGAACAATGCGCCGAGCGTGAATATGCCGCCCAGCACGTAGATGTACCAGCTCAGCAGGTTCAGGCGCGGAAACGCGAGGTCGCGCGCACCGATCATCATCGGCATCAGGAAGTTGCCGAGCGCGGAAGGAATGGACGGGATCAGGAACATCCACACCATGATGACGCCGTGCGCGGTGAACAGCCGGTTGTAAGTGTCGGCAGAAACGAGGTCGCCTTGCGGCGTGGCGAGTTCCAGCCGGATCATCGCGGCAGCGGCGCCCCCGACGAAAAAGAAGACGGTGATGGACACCATGTAGAGCAAGGCGATGCGCTTGTGGTCGTGGGTGGTGAGCCACGACTTGAGCGACCAGCCGCCGTCGTTCAGGTAATCCGGGATCGCGGTCTCACTGACCCGTGCGTGCATGGTCGCCTCCGGTGGAGCGGATGTATTCAATGATGGCCAGCAGGTCTTCCTCGCTGATCTGTCCGGCGAACGACGGCATGATCGGCTCGTAGCCGGCCACGATGTCTTTTTTCGGCAGCAGCACGGAATCGTGGAGGTAGGCTTCGTCGGCGATCAGCGTGCGGCCGTCCGACAGGTGCACGGTGCGACCGAGCAAGCCGTGCAGGTCAGGTGCATGTACAGACGACTGCGCTTCGTGACAACCGCTGCAGCCGTATCGCCGGTACGCCTCGAATCCGCGCGCCGCGATGCCTGGTTGCGTATTCCCCGATTGCAGCCAGGCAGCGTATTCGCTCGGCTGCATCACGACGATGCGCCCGCGCATGCCGGCATGATCGGTGCCGCAGTATTCGGCGCAGAACAGGTGGAACTCGCCAGTCTGGGTCGGCGTGAACCAGATCGTGGTATAGCGCCCCGGCACCACGTCCTGCTTGATGCGGAAAGCGGGCACGAAGAAGCTGTGGATCACGTCCTGCGAGGTCATTACCAGTCGCACCGGCTGTCCGAGCGGCACGTGCAGTTCATCGATCTCCCGCTTGCCGTTCGCATGCTCCAGCTTCCACATCCATTGCTTGGCCACCACGAAGACCGGCATCGCGTTAGGCGGCTCGCGGTAGAGCTGGGTGTAGTCGTACGCCGCCCAGGCGAAACCGCCGAGGAAAAGCAGCAGCGGCACCACCGTCCAGGTCACTTCGATCTTGAGGCCGCGCGCCGGGGCATGGCTGCGGTCGGCTCGCGAGTCCTTGCGGTAGCGAATCGAGAAAAACACGATCAGCGCCGTGACCGCGAACGCGACGAAGCCGGTCAGCAGCATCTCCGCGAGGAATAGCGTGTCGAAGCGGCCGGCCGAGGTCGATGCGCTTTGCGGCAACAGGTGGAAGGCGCCGTTCATGCCCTGTTCCTCCTTGCTCGCCAGATCCAGATGACAAGCGCCGCCAGTATCGCGATGCACACGGCGCGCACCAGCGCCATCACCGTCGTGCTGTAGCGGCCGGTGGCCGGGTCGTAATGCGAACACAGCAAGACCAGGCGGTCGACTGGCGAGCCGATGCGCCCGGAGGAGGCATCGATCAGCGCGAGGCGCAGGTCGCGTGGATCGAAACGCACACCCATGAAGTAATGCGAGATGCGCCCGTCCGGCGTCGCGACGAAGAAACCCGCAGGATGCGCATACTGCTGCGCGGCGGCGTCGTAGGAATACTGGAAGCCGGCGCTTTGTGCGAGCGCTTTGATCTGCGGTTGTGCTGCCGTCAACAGATGCAGTTCGCCGCCGGCGTGCGCCACCAGCGACGAATAGGCTTCCTTCTTGCGCGCGGCCAGCGCGGCGCTTTCCGACGGGTCGATGCTCACGCCCACCACACGGTAGGCATGCGGCGGCAAGCCGACGCCGGCCAGGGTTTCCAATACGCCATCCATCAGCGTGCTGCACAGATTCGGGCAGTGGTAGTAGCCGAGCACCATCACCACCGGGCGCTTGCCGAAGAAAGCGCCGAGGCGGGTTGGCGTGCCGTTGTCGTCGGTGAATGCGTCCGACAGCGGCAGTTGCGCGTCGAGGCGTTGCAAGTATTGCGCGGGCTTCTGCGGCGGAAGCGCGAGAGCTTGCGCGTGTGCCGTGAATCCCGGTAACGAAGACAAGAGAACGAGCAGCGGCGCCGCGCAAGTGCGCAGCGTAAACCATGCAACCTTGCGTGGTTTACGCGGCTTGCAACGGCATGGCTGCATCTGCTCTATGCTGCCGCGCTTCATCCCGGCTCCTTCTGCGCTGCGCCCGCACCGCCGTTGCGGCCCGCCATGATCCGCATCGCCTCTTCCACCGGAATGCGTGCAATGCCACGCTGGCGGTCTATCCATTCCCACGAATCGGTCAGCTTGCGCTTCTCGTTGAAATACTGTGCACGATCCAGTTGCGGGGCGCTTTGCAATGCCGGCGTCGCCGCTTGCGGCACGTTGCCGGCATTGGGCCCGCCGAAGGGTTTCGCACCGGAGGGCGCGCCCCAGCGCTGCCACAGGAACCAGGCGGCAATGGTCACCAGCATGATGCCGACGGCGATGGCAACACCGCCGCACACGATGCCTGCCACGTGGACATCGCTGGAGGCATGCGCAGCAGATTGACTTTCTTCAGCCACGGTTCGCCTCCACTGCGCCTGCTGGTTGCGCGTGCAGCAGGTTTCCCCATTTCGCCAACACCCATGCCGCCACTGCGAAGGTTGCGCTTGCCAGCGGCACCGACCACAGCCATTGCGTCCAGCCGACAGAAACCGAGGGCAGGATCATCCACCACACATCGAGCAGGTGCGTGGCCAGCAATGCTGCCGCCAACCAGCCGAGCAGCACGGGCGCTTCCTTGACGTTGCGAAAGAGCAGGATCAGCAGCGGCGCAAAGAAATGGAACAGGGCCAGCAGCCACGCCACCACCAGCCAGCCGTTCTGCATGCGCGCGACATACCAGGCGATCTCGTGCGGCAGGTTTTCCGCCCAGATGATGAGGAACTGGGTGAAGGCAAGATAGGCCCAGGTCAGCACATACATCATCAGGAAGTTGCCGAGATCGCGCAAGACGATCGACGACTGCGCGGGGCGCATGCGAACGACCAGCACCACGGCCAGCGCCATGCCGGCGAGCGCCTGGCCAACGCCGGCCAGCAGGCCGAACACGCTGGAGTACCAGAGCGGCATGAGCGACATGATCCAATCCACCGCCGCCAGCCCGACGGTAAAGCCATAGGCGATCAGCGCGGCGGCGGCGAAGCGGGGCGAGCGCCGCAACGACGGCTGCCGCGACCAATGCGCCAGCAGCGTCCAGACGGCGAGATACAACACGCTGCGCAGCGCGAAGAACCACGGCATCAGCCACATGCTCTTGAAGCCTGCACTTCGCACCGGCAATTCGCCCGCCCAGCGGCCCGCACCTTCGGCCGCATGCGGCGCCCAGGCGTAGAGATCGTTCATGCCGAGCAAGACCGGCAGGAACAGTAGCGCCAGCAGCCACATGCCGCGCGACAGTTCGAGCAACGGCGCTCTAATGGCTTCTCCCCAGCGACCGCCGGTCAGGTTGTGCACCCACACATTGGACAGTCCGCCCATTACCAGCGCGCAGCAGAACCACCATGAAGCGAGATAGGCCGCGAGGAATGCGGTACGCGCAAAAATCCATGCAGCAATGCACCCTGCTGCCAGCACAGCGAGCGCTATGGGCGCCATCGACTTCATGAATGCGCGATTCATCGGGCCGCTCCCTGGCTGACGGGTCGGTCGGTCGATGACCCGGTAGCTCGATCGTTCGCTCGATCGTTTGCCTGCGCAGCGGAAGCGAGCTTCTGGCGCACGTCCGGAGGCAGTTTTTTCACATCCGCATGCTGGCTCAGTTGCAGCACGCGGATATAGGCGGCAATGGCCCAGCGGTCCGGCGGCGCGACGCGGTCTGCATAGGAATACATGATGCCGTAGCCGTTGGTGATCACGTCAAAGATGTGCCGGTCCGGCACTTGCCGCAAGCGGTCCGAATGGTAGGACGGCGGATGCGGGAAGCCGCGCCGCGCGATCAGGCCGTCGCCGTCGCCGGCCGGACTGTGGCAGGGCATGCAATAGATGTCGTAGCGGTTCTGTCCGCGACGCAGCAGTTGCATGGTGACCGGGTAAGGATTGTTTTTGGCATTCGATGCCGCGACGTCTTCGTTCACTTCGTCCGTGCCGATGCGTCCGCTCGACGTGCCGGCGAACGGGCCTTTTGAATAAAGCACGCCGTTCTCCGGCAGCGGGCGCGAGGAATTGCCGTCGGCGAACAGTTCGCTGCGGCGGAAAGGTTTGTACTTCGGCTGGTCGTACATGTCCTGCTTGGCTTTCTCGCAAGCGGCCAGGGAGCAGAGCAGCAACAGGTACACGGCCTTCCTCATCGCGGCACCTCGGATACCGACATTGGCTGCAGGCTCTGCAGAAAGCGCCAGCTGCGCTTGTCGTCAAAATGCGGATCGTGAGCAGGCAGACAGAGGAAGAAGCGGTTGCGCGTGACCTGCCCGAAGTCGGGCGCGTTGAATACCGGATGATGCAGCCGCGGCAAACCGTTCATCGCCAGCATGCCGAATACGGCGGCCAGCGCCGCACCGAGGATGGTCAGCTCGAAGGTCGGCGGAATGAAGGACGGCCAGCTGTGCAGCGGGCGGCCGCCGACATTGATGGGGTAATCGATCACCGCCGAATACCATTGCAGGAAGTAGCCGCCGAGTCCGCCGACAATCCCGCCGATGAGCGTGACGAGCGGCACCCGGTTGCGCTTGAAGCCGACCGCCTCGGCAATGCCCTCCACCGGGTATGGCGCATAGGCTTCCAGTTCGCTGTAGCCGTCCCCGCGCGCGCGCCGGGCCGCCTCCAGCAGCGCATCGCCGGTGCGGAATTCCGCGATGAAGCCGTAGATCCTGGCGCTCATGGCTTCTTCTCCGCGCTTTCATGCACCAGCTCGCGCATCTCGGCAATCGAAATCGCCGGCAGGAAGCGGATGAACAACAGGAACAGCCAGACGAAGAAGGCGATCGAACCCAGCAGGTGCGTCCAGTCCCACACAGTCGGCACGAACACGCCCCAGGCCGATGGCATGAAATCGCGGTGCAGGCTGGAGACGACGATCAGAAAGCGTTCCATCCACATGCCGACGTTGACCACCAGGCTGAGAATGAACAGCGCCAGCACGCTGTGCCGCACACGGCGGAACCACAGCAACTGCGGCACGGCGACATTGCAGGACATCATCGACCAGTAGACCGGCGCGTAGAAACCGAACCAGCGATTGGTCGTCATGTATTGCTCGTAAGTGTCGCCGCTGTAGAACGCGGTGAAGATTTCCGACGCATAGCCGTAGGCAACGATCAGACTGGTGGCCAGCATCACCTTCGCTGCGTTCACTAGATGGCGCTGGGTGATGAAATCCTGCAGCCCGAAAAAGTGACGCAGCGGAATCGCCAGCGTCAGCACCATGGCGAAGCCGGAAAACAGCGCGCCTGCCACGAAGTACGGCGGGAAGATGGTGGAGTGGTAGCCGGGCGTGTTGCCGATGGCGAAGTCGAGCGACACTACCGAGTGCACCGACACCACCAGCGGCGTCGCCAGCCCGGCCAGCAGCAGGTAGGCGCTTTCGAAGCGCGCCCAGTGCCGCGCCTCGCCGCGCCAGCCGAGCGCGAGCATGCCGTAGGCAAAGGTCGCGAAGCGCCGGCCCGAGGCAGAAGCGCGGTCGCGCAGCGTCGCAAGATCGGGGATCAGGCCGACGTACCAGAACAGCAGCGACACGATCAGGTAGGTGCTGATGGCAAAGATGTCCCACACCAGCGGGCTGCGCCATTGCGGCCATACGTTCATCACGTCCGGATACGGAATCAGCCAGTAGAAGAACCACGGACGCCCCAGGTGCAGGATGGGGAACATGCCGGCAATGCTCGCCGCAAACAGTGTCATCGCCTCGGCGAAGCGATTGATCGAGGTGCGCCACTTTTGGCGCAGCAGGAGCAGGAAGGCCGAGATGAAAGTACCGGCATGGCCGATGCCGATCCACCAGACGAAGTTGCCGATGGCAAAACCCCACGCCACCGGAATGTCGATGCCCCAGATGCCGACGCCGACTGCGAACAGGTAGGCAATGGCGCCAAAGAACACCAGCGTGCCTGCAAACGTGAAGAGGAAGGCCGTGAGCCACGGCCAGCGCACCGGGCGCTTGAGCACCAGGTTGGCGATCTTGTCCGACACGTCCGCATAGCCCCAGCCGGCACGCAAGACGCCAATGTCCTTCGAGACGGGTGGTTGTGTGGAGGGCTGAGTCATGTTGCCTGCGTTTCTTTCCTATGCCTTCGGCTCAACTGGCGGCGCAGAAGGTGTCGCCAGCTTCTCGTCCGGGTTC
Source organism: Noviherbaspirillum sp. (assembly GCA_036384875.1). Lineage (GTDB taxonomy): Bacteria > Pseudomonadota > Gammaproteobacteria > Burkholderiales > Burkholderiaceae_D > Noviherbaspirillum. The sequence goes on along the minus strand of DASVLM010000722.1, from coordinate 886 downwards.
AGCACCACGGCCGCATACGTGGTGCGCGGGCGCGTGTTCAATTCCGCCAGCAAGCCGTAGTCCAGCGGCGAGGCCTTGGCCCGGTTCACCTTGCTGTGCGGATCGTTCAGGTCGCCGAACACGATGGCTTCGGTCGGGCATACCGCCTGGCAAGCCGTCACCACTTCGCCGTCGCGCAGGCGGCGCCCCAGCTTTTCCGCTTCGATGCGTCCGCGCGTGATGCGTTGCAGGCAGTAGGTGCATTTCTCCATCACGCCGCTGCGCCGCACCGTCACTTCGGGGTTGTAGGCCGGGCTCGGCCGGTCCAGCGGCGTGCCGGTGTATTGCAGGAAATTGAAACGGCGCACCTTGTACGGGCAGTTATTCGAACAGAAACGCGTGCCGACGCAGCGGTTGTAGACCTGCACGTTGAGCCCTTCGCTGTCGTGCACCGCTGCTTCCACCGGACACACTTCCTCGCAGGGCGCGGTTTCGCAATGCATGCACGGCACCGGCTGGAAAGCGCTGCGCGGATGCGCGCCGGCATCCTTGTGTTCGACGTCATAGCGGTCGACGCGTATCCAGTGCATCTCGCGTCCGCGCCGCACTTCTTCCCTGCCGACCACCGGGATGTTGTTCTCCGCCTGGCAGGCGATGGTGCAGGCGCGGCAGCCGATGCAGGCATTCAAATCGATCGCCATGCCCCACTTGTAATCCTTGTATTGCCACTCGGGATAAATCGAGGTGTCCGGGGTGCGCTTGCGCGGCTCGTCGGTGGCGAAATGCGGATTGCGGCGGAATTCGTCCAGCATCGCCATGCGCACGATGTCGCGCCCTTCCATCTGCTGATGATTCTGGGTGGTGGCGAACGCGACGCGCCGTCCTGTCTTTTCTGCCTTCAATGCGT
>DASVLM010000721.1:0-1633 GCA_036384875.1 Noviherbaspirillum sp. | reverse complement strand
TCCTGGTACGTCATGTGTGTAAAACTCTTACTCCGGCGTTTTCGCCACGTCGCCCACCTGGACCGAATCCGTCACCTGCATCACGAGGCCGTACGAGACCCTGTCGAAGACGCGGAAGACGAACACGCTGCCGTATCGCGTATCCGGCAATTTCACTTTGTCGTGTCCGAAGGAACCGAAGGACCAGAACTTGCCTTCGGTCTTGTCGACGATGACTGGCCCGAAGTGGTAAAGCTCGAGCACGGTGCCGATGTCGATGCCATCGTTCCTGCCGCGATTGATGCTCACGATCTGGTTCTGGCCAGCGTGCGTCACGCCGCCGTAGATCGACATCACGCGCGCATCGACCGCGGTTTCCGGCGGATGCGGAACGTAGTTGATGATGGGCGTCGGCGGCACCGGCAGCAGGCGGTCGCCCACGCCCATTTCCTGTTTCACGCTCACGACATTGAAGGAGTGTGCTTCGTTCGGCGTGCTGGCTGCGCGATCGAGTTTGATGGTGCCGAGATAGACGGCTTCGTAGCCAAGAATGTTGCCGGTGGCGGGATCCTTGAGCGGACCGCCGGGACGGAATACCTGGAACGACGTTCCAGACTTGAGGTCACCGCGCACATAGGCCTTGTCATCCTTGCCGATGTTGACCCGGCCTTCCTGCGTGGCGACGATGCGCGGCGCATCCTTCAGTTCGTCCTCGGTAATTACCAGCGGCTGCGACAGGAAGGGTTCGATGGCCTGCGACGGAATGGAGGGTACGGCGTCCTTGCCGAGGCCCTCGGTGCGCAGCTGCGGCGCCAGTTTTACTGTCTGGATGTCACTATTGGCAGCACCATTGCCGGCGGCAGCAGACGCTTCCCCCACCGGCTTGCCAAGGCGCAAGCGGCCCGCCGCGCGGTCGAAGTAGACGATCTGGCCGGGGTAGATCCAGTGCGGATTGCGGATTTCCTCGCGGTTCATGCCCCATACTTCCGGCCAGCACCACGGATGCTGCAGGAAATGTCCCGAAATGTCCCACAGCGTATCGCCGCGCACCACCACATGCTGGTCCGGTGCATTGGACAGGAAGGCACAGCGCGGGCTTGCCGCGTCGGCGCTGCTCGCAGGCTGACTTGCCGCGGCAGTGACGACAGCGAGGAAAAGAGCGGCTGTGCTAAACTTTTTCATAGATTCTTCCATGGATGCGACCGGCATTCTTGATTTCCCGGAACAGCCGCCGCATATTGAAAAGAGCAGGAAATTGCCGGAAAAAGTTCTGGCAAATACTTGTCAAATTGAATCAAATTCTGCACATAAATCCTTGAACTAGCAAGAGAAACGACGCTCCAAGCCTGTCGCCCTGTTGCAACATTTGCCGTATGTCCCTGCTCCCTATCCTGCGCTACCCTGACCCGCGCCTGCACAAGGTCGCCAAGCCCGTTACGGTGTTTGACGCGCGCCTGAAGAAACTTGCCGCCGACATGGCCGAAACCATGTACGACGCGCCCGGCGTCGGCCTTGCCGCAACGCAGGTGGACGTGCATGAGCAACTGATCGTGATCGACGTGTCGGAAACACATGACGCACTGCGCGTATTCATCAATCCCGAAGTCGTGTGGGCCAGCGAAGAGCGCACGGTGTACGAAGAGGGCTGCCTGTC
>DASVLM010000720.1:0-2342 GCA_036384875.1 Noviherbaspirillum sp. | reverse complement strand
GCGAGCTCTACCAGGATTTCAACAAGGCCTTCGCCAAGCAGTGGAAGGCCAGGACCGGCGATAACGTGAACGTCAAGCAGTCGCACGGCGGGTCCGGCAAGCAGGCGCGATCCGTGATCGATGGGCTGGATGCGGATGTCGTCACGCTGGCGCTCGCTTACGACATCGACGAAATCGCAGACAAGGGATTGCTCGCGAAAGATTGGCAGAAGCGCCTGCCGCACAACAGTTCGCCCTATACCTCGACCATCGTTTTCCTCGTCCGCAAGGGTAACCCCAAAGGCATCAAGGATTGGGGCGACCTGGTGAAGCCGGGCGTGCAGGTCATCACGCCGAATCCCAAGACCTCAGGCGGCGCGCGCTGGAACTACCTCGCCGCATGGGGCTATGCATTGAAGCAGCCGGGCGGCAGCGAAACCTCGGCGAAGGAATTCCTCGGCAAGCTGTTCAAGAACGTGCCGGTACTTGATTCCGGTGCGCGCGGCGCCACCACGACATTCGTCGAGCGCGGCATCGGCGACGTCCTGATCGCATGGGAAAACGAAGCCATCCTCGCGATCAAGGAACTCGGCCCCGACAAGTTCGAAGTCGTCGCGCCTTCCACCAGCATCCTCGCCGAACCGCCGGTGGCCGTGGTGGACAAGGTGGTCGACAGGCATGGCACGCGCAAGGTGGCGGAAGCCTACCTGCAATACCTCTACAGCGACGAAGGCCAGGAGATCGCCGCGCACAACTACTACCGCCCCATCGCGGAAAAGATCGCTGCGAAGCATGCATCGCAGTTCCCGAAGATCAAGCTCTTCAACATCAATGATGTGTTCGGTGGCTGGGCCAAGGCGCAGAAGACGCACTTTGCCGACGGCGGTTCCTTCGACCAGATCTACCAGCCGGGCAAGAAATAATTCGCGCACAGGAGAGCAACCATCATGAGCATCCTGCTTCTCGCCGGCAGTCCTTCGATTCCCTCGCGATCCACGCGCCTGCTGCATCATGCCGGCGATCGCCTGGCCTCTCTCGGCCATCGCTGCGTCAGGCTGCATGTGCTCGACCTTCCTGCGCAGGCGCTGCTGCAGGCGGATTTCAACAATGCCGACATCACGCACGCCAAGACGCAGGTCGCCGGCGCCGAAGCGGTAGTGGTGGCGACGCCCGTCTACAAGGCAGCCTACAGCGGCGTGTTGAAGGCTTTCCTCGACGTGCTTCCGCAGGACGGCTTTGCCGGCAAGCTGGTGCTGCCGCTGGCAACCGGTGGCAGCCAGTCGCACATGCTTGCACTCGACTACGCGTTGCGGCCGGTGCTTTCGGCGCTCGGTGCGAAGCATGTTTTGCCCAGCATCTATGCCACCGATGCACAGGTGAACTGGACGAGCGACAAGGGCCTGGCGCTTGATCCGGCAATCGAGCAGCGCGTTGCAGAAGGCGTCGAGCATTTGTCAGCCAATCTGCATGCCTTGCGCGCGGCCCGCCTTGGTGCCGGCAATTTCACTCCCGTTCCTTTCTCGCAGGTGCGATGTAGCGTCTGACGCTGCCTGGCCGGCATCCCCTGAATTCGATGCAATCGATCCGCCCAAGCAGGCGGCAGGGAGAGTTTTATTCAAAAAATTCCATGCACAGAAAGGACGCAACATGAACGACCGCAATGAAAAACGCCACGCCAAACGACGAACCCTGGGACTGCTTTCCTCCGCTGTCGCCGGCGCCATCGCACTGACGCTGCCAGGCACCTCGATCGCGCAATCGAAAGGCGCGCTGCACATCGGTTACCAGAAGTACGGCACGCTCACCATCCTCAAGGCGCGCGGCACGCTGGACAAGCGTCTGGCCGCGCAAGGCATCGAAGTGAAGTGGACGGAATTCCCCGCCGGGCCGCAATTGCTGGAAGGCCTGAATGTCGGCAGCATCGACTTCGGCACTGTAGGCGAAGCGCCGCCCATCTTCGCGCAAGCCGCGGGAGCGAATCTCGTTTACGTCGCCAATGAACCGCCGGCGCCGTTGTCAGAAGGCATTGTCGTGCCCAAGAACTCAACACTGAAGTCGGTGGCCGACCTGAAGGGCAAAAAGGTGGTGCTCAACAAGGGCTCGAACGTGCATTACCTGCTGGTGAAGGCAATGGAAAAGGCCGGGCTGAATTACAAGGACATCGATGTCGTCTACCTGCCGCCTGCCGATGCGCGCGCCGCTTTCGAACGCGGCAGCGTCGATGCCTGGGTGATCTGGGACCCTTTCCTCGCCGCGGCGGAAAAGCAGCTCGGCGCGCGCATCCTCGTCGACGGCAAGGGCCTGGTCGCCAATCATCAGTTCTTCCTCGCCTCGCGTCCTTACGCGGAAAAGAATCCCGAGAT
>DASVLM010000719.1:0-18639 GCA_036384875.1 Noviherbaspirillum sp. | reverse complement strand
AGGCGCCAGCCCGTATCCGCTGACCGCTTTGTGCCTAGAATATTCGCGACTTCCGTAAGGGGGACTTTTGCCGACCCTTACAGGGGAACGCATTTTTTTTAATGAGGCTTAAGCCAAGAAGGGAGGTGAAGTCACAGCACGACCGCAATCAAATGCCGAATAACTCTCATTCATTTTCATCTTTGATCCTACATAACTACGGTATAGGAGAAATACGCACGTCAAGACGAAAGCACAAATGAAAAACGGCCCAAGCGCGCCAACGCTTGAGCCGCAGACAGCATACTACTTCTAGATATAAGAATAGTATAAGAGTCCTGCTTTGGGCTGTCAACTTTTGACAGAGTCCCGGTGGGCGAGCTCGTCCCTAAATTGGGGATGATGCACTTCATTTCAGATGCGTAGGGGGACTCCGCCCGGAGTTTCCTGTCTTGTCGTGTGTGCTTATAAGCTATGCACACATCGATTCCACATTTCTTTGTAGACCCCGCTTCTGTTCGCGATTCGCATGATCATTTCGAGATTGTCGCGATCCGTGAGCCAGAGGACGGAAAATTGCGAGCCCGGAAGGTTGTGACTCGTTCCAGGGCGCGGTCAACGGGCAAATACCCAAGCTGGAAAATGGGCCGGATGATCCAATGGGAATCCATCCATGAGCGGAATGCCTTTGTGCTGCTGGATGCCGACCCCAATGTAAAACGCTTCCGCGAGCAGCCACTGGTGATCGAATACACCCTTAATGGCAAGCCACATCGCCACTTTCCCGACTTGCTGGTCGTTTACGGAAACGCAAAGCACCTTTGGGAAATCAAATCCAGGGAGGCGGCGCTGTCCGACGAAACAAAGCTGCGGACAGCGCTGCTTTCTCATGCGCTTTCACGGTATGGATTTCAGTATCGACTTATCTTGGGAGAAAGCCTGGAACAGAAGTCATTTCTCTCCAATGCAGAACTTCTCAACAGGTTTGGCCGGCATCCGATTTCGTTCATTCAACGGGAGAAAGCGCGTCGAGTCTTTTTTGATCGTACTGGTGTCACGTGGGGAGAGATCATCAGCGGGACGCTTGGAATGGACGGTCGCCAGATCGTTTGCCGCCTGATTTTGGAAGGGACGCTTATGTTCGAGTTTGGTCTGCCATTACAGTCAGATACGATCATTCGAGTTGCTTCTTCCGAGATCGACTTGTCTCGCGGAGGTGAGTGAAATGGGAATGGCCTACTTTCAAGCTGGCGCCAACATCGAAGTCGACGGCAAGACGCTCACCCTGCTTCGCAAGATTGATGATCATATTTGGCAAGCGGAAGAGCAACGCACCAAGAGAATTCGTGAATTTCAATTCACGGAGCTTCAAGAACTAATCGCCGATCAGAGGCTTGTATTTCCACAGCTATCCGATGGTTCACAACCAGGTTCGAATGGGAAAACTGGAAGGTTCTTCAATGATGTATCCGACGACATGTACGAGCGAGCAAAAGTGCGACGCTCATATGTTGTTTCTATATTAGGCCTGCCAAGCATAAGCACATCTATTGCGCCTGTAGTACATAAGGTCTGGCAGCGCCTTAAACAGCCGAAATCCCCGCCACACGCTAGAACCGTACTACGCTGGCGACGCAGATACCTGCGAGCTGGAATGGACATCTACGCGCTTGTGGAATTACGTAAGCGTAAAGGCAATCGCAAGAGTAGGTATCCCGAGGAGGTATTGAAAATCGTCGACGACGCGATTGACAAAAAGTATCTGACACAGGAAAGGGGGACGATTCAAGACGTTCTCGAAGACGCGCAGATCGAAGTAATCCAGGAAAATGCGCTTCGGCCGAAAGCGGATCAACTTCCATTGCCAACTCTCAGACTGGTTGCGCGTCTCATCAATAAGATTCCGTCTGCTGAACGACATATCGCGCGTTATGGCCGAGATTCGGCCGCTCAGGCTTTTCGCGGCGTGCTCGGGCATAAAACAGAGCTGTCACCACTTGCAAGGGTGGAAATCGACCACACAAAACTGGATTTATTCGTCATTGATGAAGATACCGGGGCGCCGCTCGGGAGGCCATACCTGACGGCGTGCATTGATGTTTTTTCTCGCTGCGTTCTAGGGATATATCTCGGTTTCGAACCTCCAAGCTATTTGACGGTTTCACGGTGTTTGAGGCATGCGCTTCTCCCAAAAGCGAATCTAAAGAAGGATTTCCCTGAAATTAAGAACGATTGGTTGGCATATGGCGTGATGCAAACACTAGTCATGGACAACGGTCCTGAATTTCATTCTAAAAGCCTTGAGAAGGCATGCTATTCGCTGGGTATAGAGCCTGAATATACGCCACGAAGAATGGCGTGGTTCAAGGGAAAGATCGAGCGCTGGCAAGGCACTCTTAATCGTGCCATTGCTCATTCCAGCCCCGGCACCACATTTGCCAACATATTCGAGAAAGAAGATTACGATCCCGTGAAGCACGCGGTCTTGACGTTAAGTAACGTGCGAAAGATTGTGAACATCTGGATCGTCGACTATTACCATCAACGGCCTCACCGGTCACTGGCTGTCCCGCCTATCGAAATGTGGGTGTCGAATATTGTTCAGGATGGCATTCCGGTCCCACATGATCCTTCCAAATTAGATGCCATCTTGGGGCGCGCTGAGAAACGGCGACTCACTCACAAGGGGATTGAATTCGACAAATTGTTTTACAACTCAACGGAACTTGTCGAACTCCGTAGGCGCCACGGTGCCGTACTCGATGTGGAAATCCGGGTCGACGATGGAGACCTAGGCGAGATTGTCGTGATTTCACCAGATGGTATCCAGATGTTCAAGGTGCGCGCGCTCCATTACAAATATGCCAAGGGGATATCTCGTTGGCAGCACCATATCTATCAACGATATGCAGAGAAAATGCTCGACAAACATGATCCTTGGTCGTGGTTGGAAGCGAAGGTGAAGATTGCGGACATTATCGACGAGGACTTGACACACAAGCGTCGCAGGAGCCGTTCCAAAGTTGGGCGTTTCAAGGATAGTCGAGGACCTTCATATGATGATCCATTGGATGTTACTGCCAAGAGCATCTCTGTGGAAAGCTCGCACACGTCTACGACTTCCAATCGTACGGGAGGGAAAAGAACCTCCTTTGTGTCCAATAAAACTCCTACGAGTACCTCTCTAGGTAATAAGAAATTTACAGCGATACGGCGAGAGCGGAGAGGAGCAGATTCGATCTGTGGAGATGCGAAGGAATGAGCATGAAATTTAAGAACATCATAGAAACGACATTGGTACCTCATACGGCATTTGAAAATGCGGTTCAAAAATTGGAGCAGGCGTACAAATATGCTCATGAGGCTGTAGAGCCTATTTGTGTAGCCGTCATTGGCGAGTCTCGCACCGGAAAATCTCGAGTGCTCGAGGAAATGATGGCTAGATATCCGCGCACGCGGAAAGAGGAGGGGTTATATGTTCCCATTCTTCGCGTTACGGCACCATCAAAGCCAACGGTGAAGGGGCTGGCGGAATTAATGCTTCGGAAGATGGGGGATCCGAGATGGAATTCAGGAACGGAGAATGTAAAGACAGAGCGGTTGAAAAAGCTCCTTCCTGAAACGTTCACCCACATGATCATGATTGACGAGTTTCAGCATTTTCAGGACAAAGGTACGGAGAAGGTGATGCACCATGTTGCGGATTGGCTCAAGAACTTGGTTGACGACTGCAAGGTTGCACTTGTTGTCGCTGGATTGCCAGCCTGCTCAGCCATTTTTAGCCAAAACGAACAACTGGATGGGCGATTTCTCGCTCCTGCGCTCATGCCACGATTCAATTGGATGAATGAGAACCATCATGACGAGTTCGTCGCAATTCTAGGGGCATTTCACGAGGAGTTAAGTAAGCATTTCGATATGCCAGATCTTGCTAATGAGGATATGGCATTCCGGTGTTATTGCGCAGCCGGCGGCTTAATAGGGTATCTGACAAAATATTTAAGACAGGCAGTTTGGGATGCCATCGATCAAGATCGTCGTGTTATTTCACTTAACGATTTGCGTCATGCATATAAGGCATCGATATGGGAAAGGGGCATGCCACTTGGTATTGTTGACCCGTTCAATGCGCGATTGAAACTGAATCCGACCCTAGATGTTCTTGAAGAGGTCAAAAAAATTGGTACTTCTAGTGCGGAAATTGGGGGCGCTCGTCGTGTGCGGAGTAGGAAACAAGCTCTTGCGACCCCCACTCCTGCACAAATTCTTTGCGCGACATAGGAGGGGCTCATGCTGTTGATACGAACCCCGGGTCCCAATAAAACCGAGAGTCTGCTCGGATATGCACTACGGCTTTCAGTCGCCAATGGGTATGAGACGCCGTGGCATATATTTTCACATGCAGGGATAGAGGCGAATGCTATTCGAGGTGCCAGGTTCCCATATGAGAAGTTGGCGGCGGTGCTTGGGATACCTGACGCTGAACTGGAGCAGCTTTCGTATGCTGGCGTTAATAAAGGTGGAAGGCGCGAATATCGCCTTCTCGGGCATACGTTGGCGCCATCTCCTGGATATTCATATCTCCGTCTGACCAGTCCGGCGTTTTGCCCCGATTGTGTTCGAGAGCATGGTTATATAGATGCATTATGGGACATGCGTTTTATCATTGCCTGTCCAGTACATAAGCGAACATTGTTGGAATGCTGTTCAGAATGCATGGCCCCAATCAGCTGGTTGCGGCCAGCCCTGCTCACGTGCCGCTGCGGGGCATCGCTCGACCGACTAACCACAACGGAAATTGACGAGTCAATCATTGACTTGATGTCATTGATCCATGCAAAGCTTCATCGAAAGCCGCTTTCCGCAGTGCGGAATTTGACCGGAATGCCAATGGCCAAGTTGTATCCACTTAAGTTTAAATACTTATTACCGGTCCTGGCAACGATTGGTAAATACAACAAGCGTGATCGCCCAATAGAACGTATTCTCAGCAAAGAAGTCGTCGCCAGTACTGCCAGTGCACTTTCCAACTGGCCGGAAAATTACGTGACCCTGTTGCATCGCATCCGCCGAGAGGATCCTCAATGTAGGGGAAGCATGTTTCCAAGCAAGCAATTGGATATGTTTTACTCGTCACTCTTTCGGCGCCGTCGTAATGCCTTCGCTGACGGAGCCCAAGAAAAGCGTCTTTTCCGAGACGATTTCCCCCCTTTTCAGATCCCACGCTCGCATACGACAACTGGAAACTTCGCGGTTGATTTTGGACGAAAGTTTGCAGTGCCACCCGAAGTGAAACCTGTGCCTGCGCAGCCGTTACGGTTCTGGCAATCGCAAGGGGATTTTCTTCGTGGAGTGTCCAAAAAGCGAAAGGCGTAATTTTCCCGGCAGTAAAAAAGGCCGAGCTCCATAATCTTGGCCTTTTTGTTTTAAAATCAAATACTTATGTTGCGGCTTTTATATCGCCTTTTATTCATCTGTGGAAATGGCAGCTTATAGGTAAATTCTTGGGGGAAATGGCAGCTTATGGGAGATATCTTATGGCAGCTTATGGGGTTTCGATGCATTTAAGTAATTGATTTTAAATAAGATTTTGTGGCAATTTATAGCGCAACCCACATCAAGTGGGAAGGAGGGGGAGATATCCGCCTGCGATTCAGCAGTGCGTCAAGAATGCGCAGGGCATAAAAAAGCGAGGCCGGAAGAGGCCTCGCTTCGGTGTATCGACGACTTGATTCGTCAGATTTTTTGAGCCAGTTCGATCGCGCGGCCGATGTAGTTCGACGGCGTCATCGCCAGCAACTGCTCCTTTGCTTCCTGCGGAATCGCCAGCCCGGTGATGAAATCGCGCAGCGCATCCTTGGAAATGCCCTTGCCGCGCGTCAACTCCTTCAACTGCTCGTACGGATTCTCGATGCCGTAGCGGCGCATCACTGTTTGCACCGGCTCGGCCAGCACTTCCCAAGTCGCGTCTAGGTCTTCCGCCAAGCGGGCCGGATTCACTTCCAGCTTGTTCAGGCCGCGCAGGCAGCTGTCGTACGCCAGCACCGCGTAGCCGAATGCGACGCCGATGTTGCGCAAGACTGTCGAGTCGGTCAGGTCGCGCTGCCAGCGCGAGACCGGCAGCTTTTCCGACAGGTGCTTGAGCACTGCATTTGCCAGGCCGAGGTTGCCTTCGGAATTTTCGAAATCGATCGGGTTGACCTTGTGCGGCATGGTCGACGAGCCGATTTCGCCAGCCTTGGTCTTCTGCTTGAAGTAACCCAGCGAGATGTAGCCCCAGATGTCGCGGTTCAAATCGAGCAGGATGGTGTTGGCGCGCGCCACGGCATCGAACAGTTCAGCCATGTAGTCGTGCGGCTCGATCTGAATGGTGTACGGATTGAAGGTCAGGCCAAGGCGCTGCTCGATCACGTTCTTCGAGAACGATTCCCAGTCGAAGGACGGATAGGCCGACAGATGCGCGTTGTAGTTGCCCACGGCGCCATTCATCTTGCCGAGGATTTCGACGCCGGCAATGCGTTGTTCGGCGCGCTTCAGGCGTGCGACGACGTTGGCGATTTCCTTGCCGAGCGTGGTCGGACTGGCCGGCTGGCCGTGGGTGCGCGACAGCATCGGCACGGCGGCGTGTTCGTGTGCGAGATCGGTCAGGCGCGTGATGATGTTGCGCAGCGCCGGCAGCACCACGTCGTTGCGTGCTGCCTTCAGCATCATGCCGTGCGAGGTGTTGTTGATGTCCTCGGAAGTGCAGGCGAAGTGGATGAACTCCGACGCCGCGACGAGTTCGGGAACGTCCTTCACCTTTTCCTTCAGCCAGTATTCGACTGCCTTCACGTCGTGGTTCGTGACAGCTTCGATATCCTTGATGCGCTGTGCATCGGCTTCCGAAAAATCGGCTGCCAGCTTATCCAGCAGCGTATTCGCGCTCGCCGAGAACGGCTTGATCTCCGCGAAGCCTGCATTCGACAAGGCCTGCAGCCAGGCGATCTCGACCTTGACGCGATGGTGCATGAAACCGGCTTCGGACAGAATGGGACGCAGCTTGTCGGTCTTGGCGGCGTAGCGGCCGTCGAGCGGCGAGAGAGCGGAAAGGGAGGAGAGCGACATGATAGTGATGACGTTGGATGACAATACGATGCTGCACAAATGCGGTGCAATCCGCCATTTTACCATCCGCGCCACAGCCGGAACCCTGCTTGCGGAACCGGGCTTTTGAAGGGATGACGGGCAAAACCTCGATGTTATAATCGCCTCAACTCTATCCCTGTTCATCTATGAAACTCATCGGTTCTCTCGCCAGCCCCTATGTACGAAAGGTCCGCGTCGTCATGGCGGAAAAGAAGCTCGACTATGAGCTCGTCCTGGAGAATGTGTGGGCACCTGATACCAAGATCCAGCAATCCAACCCGCTCGGCAAGGTGCCATGCCTGGTCATGGAAGACGGCGGCGCGATGTTCGATTCGCGCGTGATCGTCGAATACCTCGATACGCTGACGCCGGTCGGCAAGCTTATTCCGCCGAATGGCCGCGAACGCGCCGAAGTGAAGTGCTGGGAAGCGTTGGCCGACGGTGTGCTCGACGCTGCGGTGCTGGTGCGCCTCGAACGCACGCAGCGTCCCGAGTCGCAGCAAAGCCCGGAATGGATCAAGCGCCAGTTCGACAAGGTGCATGGCGGCCTGAAGGCGATGTCTTCCGGATTGAAGGACACCGCCTACTGCAGCGGCAACCATTACACGCTCGCTGATGTCGCGGTCGGTTGCGCGCTCGGCTGGCTGTCGTTCCGTTTCCCTGAGATCGACTGGCGCGGCGACTATCCGAATCTTTCCAAGCTGTTCGACAAGCTGTCGGAGCGGCAGTCGTTCAAAGATACGATGCCGCAGTAAGCGGAATGCGCAAAACAAAAAGGCAGCCTCGGCTGCCTTTTTGTTTTGATGCGTGCTGTCTTATTCGTCCATCTGCGATTGCAGGTAATTCTGCAGGCCGACCTTGTCGATGAGTTCTCGTTGCGTCTCCAGCCAGTCGATATGCTCTTCGGTGTCGTCGAGAATCTCCTGGAAAATCTCGCGCGAGACGTAATCGCCCGCCTGCTCGCATGCAGCAACGCCGTCCTTGACCGTCTGCTGCGCCGCTTGTTCAAGCTTCAGATCGCACTCCAGCATTTCCGGCGTGTTCTCGCCGATGAGCAGTTTGTGCAGCGCCTGCAGGTTGGGCAAACCGCCGAGCATCAGGATGCGGTTGATCAGCTTGTCTGCATGCTTCATCTCGCCGATCGATTCCTCATACTCTTTCTTGCCGAGCTTTCCGAATCCCCAGTGGTTGTACATCCGCGCGTGCAGGAAGTATTGGTTGATTGCGGTCAGTTCATTCGTCAGCTGTGCATTGAGCAACCGGATGATGTTGGGATCGCCTTTCATGAATTCCTCGGAAATGGAGTGACGGAAAAGGTCCTGCTTACTATGGCATACCTGGCTGGAATTGCTATTTCATCATAGCGCACTGTCCGAGGTTTTTCATTGCCGTACATGCATTTGCGTGCGGCAACCACGCGCCACCAGAGGAGGATTCAATCGCTGCTTGAGGCTATTGGCAGTGCACCGTGAGGGGAAGGCAGATTCAGGCAGCAAGCACGCCTTCGAACACGACAGGCTGCGATTCCATTGCCCGTTCTTCAAGGCATTCGCGCAACACGGTCTTCGCGCAGGAATGACACTTGCCGCAGCAGGTGCCCACGCCGAGGTTTTCGCGCAATGCGGGCATCGTCGTCATTCCTTCATCGACCGCTTCGCGGATCTTGCGTTCGGACACGTTGTGGCAGACACAGACAATCATGAGGACACCTTGGCGTTACGCCGTGAGGATGAGCTTGTTCAGTTGCGTCAGGCGCAGGCGGTAAATGCGGCCATGATGCTCGATTTCGACTTCCCGCGCTTGCTTGAACAGGTCTGCGCTGCGGAGACGCCTGACTGCCTTCTGCATGCCGGCGTCTTCTCCCGGCTCGGCAACGGACGCTGCCGCGTTCTGCAATCTCGAAGTCATGCTTGACCTTTATGCAAATGCGAATAGTTCGTATTTGCATTATTTGGCAGTCGCATCGAGAATGCAAGCGGTATTTTTAAATCGGACGAATACGCAACACCCTTCCAATGACGGAATTGTTTTCTTGTCAAAACAGGGAGTGTCGGAAGAGTACTGCTTGGTAAGCGGTTACTCTGGTGCTACGGTAGATTTCAAGCCATGCATCGCGTGGCTGGCAATAATGCCGCCGCCCAGGCATACCTCCCCTTGGTACAGGACGGCAGATTGGCCCGGCGTCACAGCCCATTGCGGGTGGTCGAACCGGAGAGTGAATTCCCCACCCGACGCGCTGATCTCGCAGCTGACATCGGCCTGCCGATAGCGGGTTTTTGCGAAAAGCGAACCGGGCGCCGGCGCCTCTCCGGCGATCCAGCTTGTCTGTCCGGCGACCAGCGAGTCCGACAGCAGCCAGGGATGGTCATGTCCCTGCACCACATACAAGGTATTGTTCCCGACATCCTTGCGCGCCACATACCAGGCGTCGGCATTTCCTTCGGCATTCTGGTAGGACTTCATGCCGCCTAGGCCGATACCCTTGCGCTGGCCCAGCGTATAAAAGCTCAGGCCTACGTGCTGCCCAACGGTGGTGCCGTCCGGTGTCTTCATCGGACCAGGCTTGTACGAAAGATAGCGATTGAGAAATTCGCGAAACGGACGCTCGCCGATGAAGCAAATGCCAGTCGAATCCTTCTTCTTTGCATTCGGCAGGCCGATTTGCTCGGCAATCTTGCGTACTTCGGTTTTCGGAATCTCACCCAGCGGAAACAGCGTCTTGGACAGCTGCGCCTGGTTGAGCCGATGCAGGAAATAGCTCTGGTCCTTGGTCCAGTCCAGCGCTTTCAGCAGCTCGTAGCGGCCGTCGACTTCGCGTACGCGCGCGTAATGGCCGGTTGCGATCAAGTCCGCACCGAGCTTCATCGCGTGGTCGAGGAAGGCCTTGAACTTGATTTCGGCATTGCACAGCACGTCCGGGTTGGGCGTGCGGCCCGCCTGGTATTCGCGCAGGAATTCCGCGAACACGCGATCCTTGTATTCGGCGGCAAAATTCACCGCCTCGATATCCACGCCGACCACATCGGCCACGCTCGCGGCATCGATCCAGTCCTGGCGAGATGAGCAGTATTCGGAATCGTCATCGTCTTCCCAGTTCTTCATGAACAAGCCGATGACTTCATAGCCTTGCTCCTTCAACAGCCAGGCGGAAACCGACGAGTCGACGCCGCCGGACATGCCAATGACAACCCTCTTCTTAGCCATTGACCGGACCGATGACGCTGGGATGCGTGTAAATGATGGACAGCGGCGCGCGCTTGCCGGCGAGGTAATCGTCGATGCATTGCATGACGAGCGGACTGCGATGCTTTTCCTGGCAGGCGAGCAATTCGTCGTGCGTCATCCAGACGGCGCGCAGGATGCCTTCGTCGAGCGGCTGGTCATATGCCTTGCCGACCTCGCCGCAGAAGGCAAAGCGCAGGTAGGTCACTTCCTTGCGGGTACGCGACGACAGGTAGCGCGTCATGTACATGCCGACCAGCGCGGTCGGGGTGAAGTCGTGTGCCGCTTCTTCCATTGTTTCGCGCACGACGGCATCGATCAGCGACTCGTTAGGATCAAGATGGCCGGCCGGCTGGTTGAAGCGGATGCCGTCGCTTGTTTCCTCTTCGACAAGCAAAAAGCGACCATCCCGCTCGATGATGGCGGCAACGGTGACAGAAGGTTTCCAGACGTCAGGCATACATTCCCCAAAGAGGGCGCCATTTTACCGTGCGAACGATGAATCGGCGCGGCGACCGGAATCATCCGCTTCACCGCGGCAACGTTGTTGATCCTTCGCAAGCGTCAATGCAATGCGCCTCGTGCAGGAGCAAATGCGCGGCAAAATTTATTTTTTGTCATGTTCCGCGCCCTGCATTTTGATTTCCCCAGGTGCCTATTAGAGGGAATTCTCCATGCGGAGTAAAAAAGAACGGTTGTGCTATTTTTTGATTTGCGTGTAAGATCGATGCAAGAAATTAAACGCTTGTGAATCGAATCGATGAAAGCTTCGTGCTTTCAACAGGAAAAATGAGTGTGCCGAGCCGTTATACTGCGGCCACTGCCCGCCCGGGCAGCATCTGATTGATTCACGCACTGATTACACTGCCGCGCGGCCATGCACGACGCGGCCGGTAGTACGAATGGGAGAAAACATGCAACGCATCATGCTGCGCTCGAAGATTCATCGAGTGACTGTCACGCAGGCCGACCTGCATTACGAGGGTTCCTGCGGAATCGATGAAAACCTGCTGGAAGCAGCCGACATCAAGGAGTTCGAAAAAATCGATCTCTACAACATCAACAACGGCGAGCGCTTTTCGACCTATGCCATCAAGGGCAAGCGCGGCAGCGGTGAAATCTCCCTCAACGGCGCCGCCGCCCGCCGCGCCCATCTCGGCGACTTGCTCATCATCTGCACCTTCGCACCAATGACCGACGCAGAGGTCGAAACCTACGTGCCGAAGATCGTGTTCGTGGATGACAAGAACCAGATCACCGGACTCAAGAAATAAGCACAAGGACGGCCTTGCCGTCCTGCGAATTCCATAGACAGGCGGATCGCGGTTCCGCCTGTCTTCTTGCCAGATCCAACCATCCATTCAATCAACCGTAGGGGAAAGCGTATGCCACTCACGATAGGAGTACCGCGGGAAGTCTTTCCGGGGGAAAAGCGCGTAGCCACCGTTCCCGATGTCGTCGAAAAGCTCATCAAGCTGGGCTTCAACGTCGCCGTCGAAACGGGCGCCGGCGATGCCGCCAATTTCAGCGATGATGTCTACAGGGCAGCCGGCGCACAGGTCGTCGACAGTGCTGCCAGCTTGTGGGCAGCGTCGGACATCGTCTTCAAGGTCCGCGGACCGAATGCCGACGAAGTCGGCATGATGCGCGACGGCGGGACGCTGATCTCCTTTATCTGGCCTGCGCAGAACCCTGAATTGCTGAAACAGCTGGCGGCGAAGAAAGCGACTGTACTGGCTATCGACGCGCTGCCGCGTACCTTGAGCCGCGCCCAGAAGATGGACGCGCTGACCTCCCAGGCTGGCGTTGCCGGCTATCGTGCTGTTATCGAAGCCGCAAACGCTTTCGGCCGATTCTTCAACGGCCAGGTGACGGCCGCCGGCAAGATTCCGCCGGCCAAGGTCTTCATCGCCGGTGCCGGCGTGGCCGGCCTCGCGGCAATCGGTACCGCCGCAGGCCTGGGTGCCATCGTGCGCGCCAATGACACGCGTGCCGAAGTGGCCGACCAGGTCGTGTCGCTGGGCGGCGAATTCGTCAAGATCGATTACGAGGAAGAAGGCTCCGGCGGCGGCGGCTACGCCAAGGTGATGAGCGAAGGTTTCCAGCAGGCGCAGCGCGAGATGTACGCGAAGCAGGCGAAGGAAGTGGACGTCATCATCACGACCGCGCTGATTCCGGGCAAGCCCGCACCGCGGCTGATTACCGCCGACATGGTCAAGAGCATGAAGCCCGGCAGCGTCATCGTCGACATGGCGGCCGAGCAGGGCGGCAACTGCGAACTGACCGAGCCGGGCAAGGTGGTGGTCAAGCACGGCGTGACCATCGTCGGCTACACCGATCTCGTCAGCCGTCTCGCCAAGCAATCGTCGACGCTGTATTCCAACAACCTGCTGCGTCTGACTGAAGAACTGTGCAAGACCAAGGACGGCGTCATTAACGTCAACATGGAAGACGACGCGATTCGCGGCCTGACCGTGGTCAAGGACGGCGAAGTCTCCTGGCCGCCGCCGGCACCCAAGCAGCCGGCTGCACCGGCCAAGCCCGCAGCCGCCAAGTCCGCCGCAGCGCCCGCAGCGAAAGGACACGGCCACGGCCCGAGCGGGGAGCAGATGTCCGGCAGCAAGATGGCGATCGTGTTCGGCATCGCCGCCGCGCTGTTCTGGCTGATCGGCGCTTACGCACCGGCGGCCTTCCTTGGTCACTTCACGGTGTTCGTGCTGGCCTGCTTCGTCGGCTACATGGTGGTGTGGAACGTGACGCCGTCGCTGCACACGCCGCTGATGAGCGTGACCAATGCCATCTCCAGCATCATCGCCATCGGCGCACTGGTGCAGATTGCGCCTCCGCTGGCCGCAGGCATCGAACGCCCGGCAGACTGGATCCGCTGGCTCGCCATGTTCGGCATCGTGCTCACCACGATCAACATGTTCGGCGGCTTCGCCGTCACCCGCCGCATGCTGGCGATGTTCCGCAAATAAGGAGGCAACCATGTCTGAAAGTCTCACCACGGTTGCCTATATCGGCGCAACCATTCTCTTTATCCTGAGCCTGGGCGGCCTGTCGCATCCGGAAACGGCGCGGCGCGGCAATCTCTACGGCATGATCGGCATGGCGATCGCGGTGCTGGCCACCGTGTTCGGCCCGCACGTCACTTCCGGTGGTATTTCCTGGATCATCGCCGCGATGGTCGTCGGCGGCGCCATCGGCCTGTATGCGGCGCGCGTCGTGCAGATGACGCAGATGCCGGAACTGGTCGCGCTGATGCACAGCCTCGTCGGCCTTGCCGCCACGCTGGTCGGCTATGCGAGCTACATCGACCCGGCCGCTTCCGCCAGCTTCACCGGCGCGGAAAAGACGATCCATGAAATGGAGATCTACATCGGCGTGCTGATCGGCACCGTGACCTTCTCCGGCTCGCTGATCGCTTTCGGCAAGCTGTCGGCCCGTATCGGCGGCAAGTCGCTGCTGCTGCCGGGCCGTCACTGGCTCAACCTGATCGCCTTGCTGCTCGTGATCTGGTTCGGTGTGCAATTCATGCATGCAGAAACGATCAACGCCGGCATGATGCCGCTCATCGTGATGACGGCGATTGCCCTGCTGTTCGGCATCCACATGGTGATGGCGATCGGCGGCGCCGACATGCCGGTGGTGGTGTCAATGTTGAACAGCTACTCCGGCTGGGCGGCGGCGGCAACCGGCTTCATGCTGAACAACGACTTGCTGATCGTGACCGGCGCGCTGGTCGGCTCTTCTGGCGCGATCCTGTCCTACATCATGTGCCGCGCGATGAACCGCAATTTCATCAGTGTGATTGCCGGCGGTTTCGGCTCAGACGGAGGCAAGCCTTCGCCCAAGTCGGGCGGCGTGCAGCCGGAGGGCGAAGTGGTGCCGGTATCTGCGGTGGAAACCGCCGAGATGCTGCGCGAAGCCAAGAACGTCATCATCGTGCCGGGCTACGGCATGGCGGTGGCGAAGGCGCAGCACACGGTGTTTGAAATCACCAAGGTGTTGCGCGAGAAGGGCGTCAATGTGCGTTTCGCGATCCACCCGGTTGCTGGCCGCATGCCGGGCCACATGAACGTGCTGCTGGCTGAAGCGAAAGTGCCGTACGACATCGTGATGGAAATGGACGAGATCAACGAAGACTTCCCCGATGCCGACGTCGCGATGGTGATCGGCGCGAACGACATCGTCAACCCGTCCGCCATGGAAGATCCGGGCAGCCCGATCGCCGGCATGCCGGTGCTCGAAGTCTGGAAGGCCAAGACTTCCATCGTGATGAAGCGCAGCATGGCGTCCGGCTATGCGGGCGTCGACAATCCGCTGTTCTACAAGGAGAACAACCGGATGCTGTTCGGCGATGCGAAGAAGATGCTGGACGAAGTGCTGGTGGCGCTGAAGACTGCCTGACCGTCTTCCACGCATACGAAAAAGCCGCGCGTACCTGCGCGGTTTTTTTATTACAGCGCGGACTTAGCGGGCGCCGAACATCATGTGTTCAGCCAGGAGGCGCTTTGCAGGTTTGACGGCATCAATCAATCCCAGCGAAAAGCCGAGCATCGCCTGTGTCGGCGCACCGTCAGGCGCGCTGGCGAAGATGCGAGCCATGGTGTCGGTAATGCGAATCGTGAGACTGCGGTCCGTCTGCCGCTGCGTCGTGAAGCGTTCCAGTGAAGCGGAAGACAAATCTTCCGACAGCAGTTTTGCCAGCACGGCCACATCGCGCAATCCGAGGTTCAGTCCCTGGCCTGCGACCGGGTGCAGCGTCTGTGCAGCATTGCCGATGGCGGCAGTGCGCGCGGTCGCGACATTGTGCGCATTCAATCCCAGCGGGTAGGCAACGCGCGGCGTCGCGGCGACGAAGCGGCCGAGACGCGAGCCAAAGGCATTGCCAAGCTCGGACAGGAATGCGGCATCGGACAGTGCCTGCAAGCGCGATGCGGTTTCCGGCCGCACGCACCAGACCATGGCATAGCCGTCATCCTGCGGCAGCAGGGCCAACGGTCCTTCTTCGGTGAAACGTTCGAACGCGCGATGCGCGATCGGCGAGCTCACCTTCACCTGCGCAATGATCGCGGTTTGCCCGTAATCGCGCCGCACGGTTTTCGCATCCTGCTCGGAGAACACACCGCCTTCCGCCTGCACCATGAACTGCGCCGTGATTACATTCCCTTCGCCGAAGCGGATCTCGACGGCATCGGCTCGCTCGGTGGAAGAGGTGACATGCGCCGGGCGCAGCGAAGTCACGGCAGTTTGCCCGAGTAAAGCAGTCAGTGACGACACCAGCGCACCGTAACGGGCGACGTAGCCCAGTGCGGGAACATCGAATTCTTCGCGGTCAATAATGGTGCGGCCGAAATGTCCGCGGCGCGAAACATGGATGTCGTGAATCGCATCCGCCGCGATCGGCCAGGCACCGATTTCTTCGAGGAGTTGCCGGCTGCCATACGACAGCGCGATCGCACGCGGGTCCTTCGCTGCCAGTTCGATCGGCTTGGCATCAATCACTGCGATGCGCGACGCGGCAAAGCCGCGCCGGACCAGCAGCAGCGCCAGCGCCAGGCCGACCGGCCCGCCGCCACAGACGGCGATGTCGAAATCCGTTGTCATCGCTTACTGCTTCATGACTGCTTCGATATCCGCCACGGTCTTGGGCGCATCGCGGCTCAGCAGTTCGCAACCGCTGTCCGTGACCAGCGCATCGTCCTCGATGCGGATGCCGATGTTCCAGAATTGTTCCGGCACGCCGGGCTCCGGGCGCACGTAGATGCCCGGCTCGATCGTCAGCACCATGCCGGGTTGCAGCGTGCGCCACGGACGTTCGCCGCCTGCGGGCGCTGTGCCTTCGCGGTACTCGCCGACGTCATGTACGTCCATGCCCAGCCAGTGGCCGGTACGGTGCATGTAGAACTGGCGATAGGCGCCTTTCTCGATGACGTCTTCGAGCGAGCCGACCTTGTCCTTGTCGAGCAGTCCGGTATCGAGCATGCCTTGCGCCAGCACGCGCACGGCGGCGTCGTGGCCGTCGATGAAGCGCTTGCCGGGGCGGGTTACTTCCGCTGCAGCTTGCTGCGAGGCGAGCACGATTTCATAGAGTGCCTTCTGCGGTCCGCTGAACTTGCCGTTGGCGGGGAAGGTGCGGGTGATGTCGGAAGCGTAACCATCGAGCTCGCAGCCGGCATCAATCAGCACCAGGTCGCCGTCCTTCAGTTCCGCATCGCCGGCGCGATAGTGCAGCACGCAGCTGTTGGCCCCGGTGGCGACGATGGAAGTGTAGGCAGGGAATTGCGAACCGTTGCGACGGAATTCATGCAGCAGTTCTGCTTCGAGATGGTATTCGCGCAAGCCGGGGCGCGACACTTGCATCGCACGACGATGTGCGGCGGCGGAAATTTGCGCGGCGCGCCGCATGATGTCGACTTCGCCGGCATCCTTGACGAGGCGCATATCGTCGAGCAGCACGTGCACGTCATGCACAATGGACGGAGCGGACACGCCAGCGCGCGCCTGCATGCGCACGGATTGCATCCATGCTTGCAAGCGGCTATCCACTTTGGCGTCGCTGCCGAGCGCGTAGAACACTGCTGACGCATCGGCCATCAGCTTTGGCATTTCGGCATCGAGCGCGGCGACCGGGTAGGCTTCGTCGAAACCAAAGGTGTCGCGCGCCGCTTCCGGGCCATAACGGTAGCCGTCCCAGATTTCACGCTCGAGATTCTTTTCGCGGCAGAACAGGATGCTGCGATTCGTTTTGCCCGCCACCAGCACGATGACTGCTTCCGGCTCCATGAAGCCGGAGAGGTAGTAGAAGTAGCTGTCGTGGCGATAGGGGAAGTCGGAGTCGCGGTTGCGCGGGACTTCGGGCGCGGTCGGGATGATGGCGACGCCGCCGCCTTTTTGCTGCATCTGCTTCAACAGGCTTGCGCGTCGTGCTGCGTAGGATTTCATGGCTGGTTCCTTATCCGTTCAATTGCGCCAGGCGCTCCGGCGTGCCTACGTCCGTCCATTGGCCGCGATAGACTTCGCCGCCGACTTGTCCGCGTGCCGCGTACTCACGCAGAATGGGCGCGATCTGCGCCGATTGCCCCGGCTGCACCGAATCGAAAATCTCGGTGCGATAGACGCCGATGCCGGAGAAGGTATAGCGCGGATCTCCCTCGTTGGCGACCGAGTAGCTGTTGAGCGCGAAATCGCCCTTGAGGTTGTGCGGCGGATTCTTCACGAGGTAGAGCCAGGCGACGTCGCGCTTGTCGGCCGCGTGCGGGTTGCCCCACATGTCGTTGTCCTGCAGCGCATCCTTGACCTGTTCGAAATCGAAATGCGGGCAATAGATGTCGGCGGCGACGGCGACGAAAGGTTCTTCGCCGAGCAGGTGGCGTGCCTTCGCAACACCGCCCGCGGTTTCGAGCGCGGTGCCTTCGGCGGAGTAGGCGATCTTTGCGCCGTATTTCGAACCGTCGCCGAGTTCTTCTTCGATCATGTGCCCGAGATGCGCATGGTTGATCACGATCTCGGTAATGCCGGCGCGTACGAGGTTGAGGATGTGCCAGACAATCAGCGGTCGTCCGCGCACTTTGAGGAGCGGCTTCGGACAGGTGTCCGTCAGCGGACGCATCCGCTCGCCGCGGCCAGCGGCGAAAATCATCGCTTTCATGGGGTGACGTCCTGTTGGGAGCCGTTCATTGCATACGGCGGACATGGCGCGGGAATGATGGCCGGCGCAGGCCCGCCGTCTGGTTCAAGGATGAGACGGTATTTTACCGCTTATCAAAAGGTGTATCCGACCGAGTCGCCCTTGCCGTCGATCTCGTCGAGCAGCCGGATCAGCGGCGCCAACTGGGTGTAGCGGCCCGCTGCCTTGCGGGTGTATTCCATCACCAGCGGCATGTCTTTCAGATAAGCATCCTTGCCGTCGCGATGGTAGAGGCGGGCGAAGATGCCGAGCACCTTGATGTGGCGCTGCAGGCCCATGAACTCGAAGTCGCGATAGAAGGCATCGACGTCCGGGTTCACCGGCAGCCCGGCGCGGCGCGCGCGTTCCCAGTAGCGGATGGCCCAGTCGAGCACCATCTCTTCGTCCCACTGAATGTAGGCATCGCGCAGCAGCGAGACGAGGTCGTAGGTGATCGGGCCGTAGACCGCATCCTGGAAATCGAGGATGCCGGGATTGCCCTGCGGCAGCACCATCAGGTTGCGCGAATGGTAATCGCGATGCACATAGACCTGCGGCTGCGCCAGATTGTTCGCGAGGAGTACGTCGAATACCTTGTTCAGCGTCGCGGTTTGCTTGTCGGTGAGAGTGATGCCGAGGTG
>DASVLM010000718.1:0-2789 GCA_036384875.1 Noviherbaspirillum sp. | reverse complement strand
AAAAGAGCAAGGCGGGATTGGTGCACTCGGCTGCGACCTCGCGCATGATGTGGATTGCCTCGGATTCCAGCCAATCGAGATGGCGATTGCTGGCCGAGTCGATGAACGATTTTTCGACTGGTGTATTCATAATGCTTCTTCTTTAAGCTGGTACCGACTTGATGCGAACAAGTTTGCCGTCGACCACGTGCAGGCCGCATTCCTTGGATTCAGGATTCTCCCACCACCAACGCCCGGCACGGACGTCCTCGCCCGGCTGAATGGCGCGCGTGCAGGGTTCGCAGCCGATCGAGGGATAACCCTTGTCGTGCAGCGGGTTGTACGGCACGTTGTTGCTGCGAATGTAATGCCACACATCTTCTTCAGTCCAGTCAGCCAGCGGATTGAACTTGACCATGCCGTGGCCTTCGTCTTTTTCCTGCACTTCGAGGCTGGCGCGTGTGGTCGACTGCGCACGGCGCTGGCCGGTCACCCAGGCCTTGTTGCCGGCGAGGGCGCGCTTCAATGGCTCCACCTTGCGGATGCGGCAGCACTCCTTGCGCATGTCCACGCTGTCGTAGAAGGCGTTCAGGCCGTGCTGCTGCACGTAGGCTTCCACTGCAGCCGGTTCCGGCTTGTACAGCTTCACTTCATAGTCGTACGTTTCTTTGATGCGGTCCAGCATGCCCAGCGTTTCTTTGTGCAGGCGGCCGGTTTCCAGCGAAAAGACGCCGATCGGCAGCTTCGCGCGCAGGATCATGTCGGTCAGCACCATGTCTTCCGCCGCGAGGCTGGAAGCGAAGACGGCGGGCGTGAAGTCGCTGGCGATCCTGTTCAGTGTGGCCTGCGTCGCGGCCACCAGGGCATTGAAGTCGTTGGCGCTCATGGGTTATTCCTGGGTGGCGGTCTGCCCGCGCTCGACGCGGCGGAACAGCGGCTGCTTCTGGTCCCAGGCAGCCGAATAGGCCTCGGAGAAATCGAACAGGCCTTTCAGCGCTTCGTGAATGCTGCGGTCTTCGCGCGTTGCGAATGCGTTGAAACCGACACGCTGCATGTAGAACATCTGGTCGCGCAGCACGTCGCCGATCGCGCGCAGTTCACCGGTATAGCCCAGGCGCATGCGCACGTTGTAGGCGATCGAATAACCGCGGCCGTCGGAGAACTTCGGGAAATCGATGGCGATCACGGGCAGCTTCGCCACGTCATCCTTCAACACTTCCGGGCGTTCGTGGCTGGCGATCCAGACGCCGATATCCGCACGATTCTTCAGGGCGGTGCGTTGCGCTTCCCACACGGTCAGCGGGACGATGAATTTTCCGGCGGGCACAACGACCGACTCCGGCGCCTCGCCTTCTGCCAGGCGCAGCACGGTCCAGTCGTCGTTGACGATGGCCTTGTCCTTGATGATTTCACGCATATTCGTCTTCCCCTACCAGTGCGCCGCCGCCTTCGATCGGCGTGGCATAGACATATTCCTTGAACGGATCGACGCCGATGCGGCGCGCCGTGTCGATGAAGCGCTCGCCCTCGATGCGGTTCTTGACATAGACCTGCAGCAGGCGGCCAATCACCTCAGGCACCTGGTGCGCCGAGAACGACGGGCCGATGATCTTGCCGATCGAGCTGTTGTTGCCCTGTGCGCCGCCGATGGAGATCTGGTACCACTCGGCGCCATCCTTGTCGACGCCGAGGATGCCGATGTTGCCGATGTGGTGGTGACCGCAGGCGTTGATGCAACCGGACATGTTCAGCTCGATTTCGCCGATGTCATGCTGGAAGTCGAGATTCTCGAAACGCTCCGTGATGGCAGCCGCGATCGGGATCGATTTTGCGTTGGCCAGCGAGCAGAAGTCGCCACCGGGGCAGCAGATCACGTCGGTCAGCAAGCCGATGTTCGGCGTCGCCAGGTGATGCGCCTTGGCCTGCTTCCATACCTCGAACAGATCGGATTGCTTCACGTCCGCCAGCACCAGGTTCTGTTCGTGCGTGACGCGCAATTCGCCGAAGCTGTAACGGTCTGCCATATCGGCCACGAAATCCATCTGTTCAGCGGTGCAGTCGCCCGGCGGTACGCCCGGCTTCTTCAGCGACAGCACGACGGCAGCATAGCCCGGCACCTTGTGCGGCTTGACGTTGCGCTTGAGCCAGTTGTCGAAAGCCTTGCTTTCCGTTCTTTGCTGCTTGAGCAGCGCGTCCTCGTTGGCCAGCTTTTCATAGGCCGGCGCGGTGAAATAGGCAGCGATGCGGTTGAATTCCTCTTCGGTGATGGTGCCCGGGCCGTCTTTCAGGTCCGCCCATTCTTCCTCGACCATGCGCGCGAATTCCTCGACGCCGGTGGCCTTCAGCAGGATCTTGATGCGCGCCTTGAACTTGTTGTCGCGACGGCCGTACTGGTTGTACACGCGCAGGATCGCTTCGATATAGGTCAGCAGATGCTGCCACGGCAGGAACTCGCGAATGACGCTGCCGAGGATCGGGGTGCGGCCGAGGCCGCCGCCGACCAGCACGCGGTAACCGATTTCGCCCTGCTCGTTTTTCACGACATGGATGCCGATGTCGTGCATCATCACCGCGGCGCGGTCATCAACGGCGCCGTTGAAAGCGAGCTTGAACTTGCGCGGCAAATAGGCGAATTCCGGATGGAAGGTGCTCCACTGGCGCACGATCTCGGCGTAAGGGCGTGGATCGACGATTTCGTCAGGTGCGACGCCGGCATACTCGTCGGTGGTGTTGTTGCGCACGTCGTTGCCCGAGGTCTGGATCGAATGCATTTCGACCGAGGCAAGGTGTTCGTACATGTCGGGCACGTC
>DASVLM010000717.1:0-2004 GCA_036384875.1 Noviherbaspirillum sp. | reverse complement strand
CCGCGACAGCACCAAGCGCAACATGCCCAAACGCTGGTTCGACGCGCTGCCGCACAATCATGTTGCGCTCGACGACGCGATCGAACAAGGCGCACTGTTTTGCAATATGCTGCGGGAAAACCTTGCGCACTAAAACCGATTTCAAATGGTCAGAGTCCAAAGCAAGGCATTGCTGCGCTGTTTCCTTAAGCGGTCTCCGCGACCACCTGCGCAAAACCAAACACTTCGCGATAGACGATACCCTTGAGAACCACCCCCATGGGCAGCGTCCAGATCAAGCCTATGCCCAGGGGCAGCGCCGACAGGATCATGATCAGCAGGTAGGCCAGTGCGAGAAAGAAGACGCGGAACCAACAATGCGTCAAGGCCTTGCGCGAAGTCTCCAGCGCTTCCCAGATTCCCAGCTTTTTGTCGACGATCAGGATAGACGAGGCGGAATAAGCGATTGCCAGATAAATGCCAGGCAAAATGAGCAGGAGAAAGCCGGCCACGACGAGTACGTTCATCAACATATACGTGGCAAGCAGCCTGGGGAAATACTCGATGTAGGCATATACCTCTTTCGCCTCCGCCCTGACGCCGGAAGCCAGCTTCACACCCAGCATCCACATGCCGGCCGCCAGCGCCACGTCCACGCTATTGGTGACGACGAAACGCATGCCGTCGGCGAACATGCCTTCCTTAAGAAAATGCTGAAGCACCAGCGAAATCGGAATCACGACGAGCATATACAGCCCGAAGGCGAGCCAGATCGTCCCCTTGTTGCCATGGGTCTTGGCCCAGGCTTCGCTTAGCGCGGCGGAGATGGTGAAATCGGATGGGCCGCTTGACGCCGGGTCTGCGAAATTTGCAGCCGGCGCCTTATAGATGTCGGTCATGGAAGAATTCCCCAGTAGTCGTTTTTATGGAGGCACGATACTCAGGAAAATCCATCGCGTCAACGGTAGTTATGGCTTGAAAAGACCATTACCGGGCGGCAAGCCGCGAGTCAACCATTGTGTTCGACCGGCTCAGTTTGGTGCCGCGATCGTCTTGAGTGCATTAGCAACGGTAGATAAAGCGCTTCCGGGTTAAGTACGAATTCAAATAAATGAAATCATGAAACCATGCAGTTGACAAATGCAGCCAAGCTTGGTTAGAGTTACTGGCATGACGACATCGTTGCTCCTGTTATCCCTACCGCTACCCGGCGCGCCGCTGCTACTGGCGCTACGCTGATTCCGTCGCTGCGTCCGCAGCATGCCGTACCCTCAGTCCCCGCAACACCTCCCGCTCTCTTGAGCCATTTAGGAAAACCTTAGACCGCACCATGTGCCGCCAACCGCAAACTGCTGCCGATGTTGCCCGCGAATCCGTCGCAGCTACGCGTTCGGCCGCACTGCTACTGCTACCGCTCGGTTGCCTGGCCTCGCGTTAGTGGCAGTCAGGCAGCCTTTGCGCCACACCACGAAGGAGCCCTGAACACACTATCGAGAGGTTAATCATGATGTTGCAACACCCGGCAAAGAAGTACCGACCGTTTCCCGCCGTGCCCATGAGTGCGCGCACCTGGCCCGACCGTGTCATCGAACGCGCACCGATCTGGATGAGCACCGATCTGCGCGACGGCAACCAGGCCTTGATTGAGCCGATGAACCCGGAGCGCAAGCTCCAGTTTTTCGAGATGCTGGTAAAAATCGGCTTGAAGCAGATCGAAGCCGCCTTCCCTTCCGCTTCGCAGACTGATTTCGATTTCGTGCGCAAGCTGATCGAGGAAGACCGCATTCCCGACGACGTGACCATCGAAGTGCTTACGCAATCGCGCGAAGACCTGATCCGCCGCACCGTCGCTTCGCTCGCCGGTGCCAAGCGCGCCATTGTGCATCTGTACAATCCCATCGCACCGGCTTTCCGCAAGATCGTGTTCGGCATGTCGCGCGAGGAAGTCCAGGCCATCGCCGAAAACGGCACGCGCCTGATCAAGCAATTGACGGCCGAGCGGCCAGAAACGGAATGGACGTTCCA